>DATKHW010000509.1:0-17421 GCA_035546275.1 Gemmataceae bacterium | reverse complement strand
CTGGCCGCCGAGCCGACGCCGGAGCGGCTCGCCGCTCTCGACGCCCTGAACCGGCAGGATCGCACCGGTCTCGGTGCCGACGATCTAGATAAGCTGCTTTCCGGTCTGTCCGACGCCGCGATCCGCGCCGGTCGGCTGGACTCCGCGGCCGCACTGCTGCAAGAATTGGCGCGGACGCCGGCTCACCGGAGCGACCTGCGGCTGCGGCTGGCGCTGTTCGATCTGGCCCTGCGCGGTTACGACGACGCCGCGGACGACGCCGGCCGCATGGAGCGCCTGGCTGCCGTGGATAAAACCCTGAAAGATATCCGCGAAGTGGAAGGCGACCGCGGGCCGTACTGCGAATTGGCCCAGGGGCTGCGCTCGACCCATTTGGCGCGGTCGAACCCCAAGGAATCGCATCGATTCCTGGACGCGGCGTGGGCGGCGCTCGATCGAGCGGCGGACTTGCAGCCGAACTGGTCGGCGGTGGAGTTCGCCCGCGCCGACGTGGCCGAGTTGGGCGGCGATCCGGAAGGGATGATTACGCATTTAAAGGAGGGCATTCGTCTGGAACAGGGCCGGGCCGCGCCGCAGGTCGTTCAGCGGCTGGTCGAGGCGCTGAACCAGCGCGGCCGCTACACGGAATCCCAGCAGTATCTCAGCCTGATGCAGGAGTCGCTGCTAGCCAACTCGCCGTTGGGCCGCACGGCCGCCGGCGTGTTCCTGAACACGGGCGACCTGAACCGCGCGACGCAGCTGGTCCAGAGCGCCGTTGGGACCACTCCCAAGAATTTCCGCGATTACCTGCTGCGGGCCCAGCTGAATGAGAAGACGCCGCACCATGAGATGGAAGCCGAGGCCGACTACCGCAAGGCGACTGAAGTCGCGCCGGAGGAGCCGGTCGTTTGGGTGGCCTATGTTCTCTTCTTGGGGAACCAGAAGCGCGACGCCGAGGCGGGACCGGTCATCGAGCAAGACGTGCCGGCCCGAGTGGCGAAAGACAAGGTCGCGCTGACCGTGGCGCAGTGCTGGGAAGTGCTGAACCGGGCCGCCAAGGCGAACGCGGCCTACGATGCAGCCCTGGCGGCGCGGCCAGATGATGCGGCGGTGCTGCGGGCGGTGACCGCCTTCCGGCTGCGGACCGGCCGCACGCAAGAGGCGGCGCCCTTGCTGGACCGCATCGTTCAGCGCTCCGTGAATTCGTCCGACGCCGATGTGGAATGGGCGAAACGGGCGCTGGCCCTCATCCTGTCAGGCAGCACGGATTACCGCGATTTCCGTCGCGCCGTGGAGCTGGTGGGGCTGAAGCTGGATTCCAACGGAATCCTGCAGCCGGAGCCGGAATCGACACGGCAGGACAGCACCGAAACGCGCCGAGCCAGGGCGCGTGTGCTGGCGACGCAGCCGCAGCGGCAGTTCCGCGCCCGGGCGATTCAACTGCTGGAGGGATTGCAATCCACCGACCCCGACGATCAGTTCGTGCTGGCCATGCTGTACGAGGCGGAAGGGGCCGAAGAGAAAGAGGCCGAACTCCTCAAGCACCTGGCGTCGCTCGACGATCGCACGGTCAATCCCGCCTACTTGTCGCAATATATCCAGCTGCTGCTGCGCCAGGCCCAGGCCGACAAGCAGCGGCTCGACGAGGCGGCGACGCTGATCGCCCGCCTGGAGAAACTGGAAAACGACCGCAAGGCCGGGACGGGCGCCTTCGGCACGGTGGAGCTGCAGGCGCGGCTGCTGGAGGCGCGCGACCAGGGCGACAAGGCCGTGGAGATGCTGCGGGCATACGTTCACCGCATCGGGGCGAAGCCGGAGGAGGCGATGCTGCTCGTGGCGTCGCTGGGTCGGCAGGGGAAATACGCCGACGCCTTCGATCTGGTGGAGAAAGAAGATCTTTGGCACAAATGCCCTCCGGAAATGGTGGGCGGCGTGTGCGAAGCGTTGCTGCGGGCGGCGCCGACCGCGGACAGCCAGCGCGACCGGGTCGAGGGTTGGCTCAAGGACGCTATCGCCAAGAACCCGAAAACCGCCGTGCTGAAGATGCACCTGGCCGACTTGTACGACCTGCGCAGCGACTACCTGGCCGCCGAGACGGAGTACCGCGAGGTGCTGAAGGACGAGCCGGGCAACATCGTCGCGCTGAACAACCTGGCCTGGCTGCTGGCGCAGCGGACGGGGCAGGGGCGCGAGGCGCTGGAGTACATCCAGGCGGCGGTGAACGGCATCGGCCGGCGCGCCGACCTGCTGGACACGCGCGGCTCGGTGGAGCTGCGGTTGGGCGACACGCAGGCGGCGTTGGCCGACTTCACAGAGGCCGTCAGCGACGCTCCGACAGGGCCGCGCCTGTTCCACCTGGCGCGGGCCCAGTACGAAGCGCGCGACCGTGAATCCGCCGCCAAGACACTGCAAAAGGCCAAAAACGATTTCGGACTGCAGCCGTCCAACGTCCATCCCACCGAACAGGAATTCTGCCAGACGCTCATGAATGAGCTGAAGGTGAGGTAGTGCGTTACTCCCTTCTCCCCTGTACTCAGGGGAGAGGGGTTGGGGGTGAGGGGTTCTTCTTCCCGCGCAAGGTCCAACCCGCTCACCCCAACCCCTCTCCCCCGAAGCGGGGGACGAGGGGAGAAGCAACCATGAGAACGGAGTCTCAATCATGAAATTGGATCTCGCAACGACGAACTCCCTGGCCGACGACCTGGCCGCCCGCATCGAACAGCGCACCGCGCGGGTAGCGGTGGTCGGACTCGGTTACGTCGGCTTGCCGCTGGCGGAGACGTTCGCCTGGGGCGGCTACCCGGTGCTCGGCTTCGACGTGGACGAGGAGAAGATCGCCAAGCTGCAGCGCGGCGAAAGCTATATCGGCCACATTGCCGCCGAGCGCGTCGCCGAGCTGATCGCTGGCGGCCGTTTCGAGGCCGCCAGCGACCCTGGCCGCTTCGTGGAGGCCGACGCCGTCGTCATCTGTGTGCCGACGCCGCTGGGCGACGCGCGCGAGCCGGACCTGTCGTACATCATCCGCACTGGCGAAATGCTCCGGCCGCACCTGCGGCAAGGCCAGCTCGTCATCCTCGAAAGCACGACCTATCCGGGAACGACCGAAGACGTGCTGCGGCCGATCCTGGAGGAAAGCGGTCTCACGGCGGGCCTCGATTTCTTCCTGGCCTACAGTCCCGAACGCGAAGACCCCGGCAACCGCGATTTCGCCACGAGGAATATCCCTAAAGTCGTCGGCGGCATCGACGAGACGAGCCTGCGGCTGGCGGCGGCGCTGTACGAGCCGGTGGTGGACGGCGTCGTGCGAGTGTCCGGGACGCGGACGGCGGAGGCGTGCAAAATCCTGGAGAACACTTACCGGGCGGTCAACATCGCACTGGTGAACGAGCTGAAAGGCGTCTTCACGGCGATGGGCATCGACGTGTGGGAAGTGATCGAAGCAGCGAAAACGAAGCCGTTCGGCTTCCAGGCGTTTTACCCCGGCCCCGGCCTGGGCGGCCACTGCATCCCGATCGATCCATTTTATCTCACATGGGCGGCCCGTAAGCACGGCCTGAACACGCGCTTCATCGAGCTGGCCGGCGAGGTGAACACGGCCATGCCGCAGTACGTCGTGGATCGCACGGCGGAGGCGCTGAACGAAACAAGCCGTCCGCTGAAGGGGAGCCGGGTCTGCGTTCTCGGCGTGGCCTACAAGAAGGACGTGGACGATCCCCGCGAATCGCCGGCTTTTGAGATCCTGGAAAAACTCCAGGCGCGCGGGGCGCTGGTCACATACAGCGACCCGCACGTGCGGACGCTGCCGCGGATGCGGCGCCATGCGGTTCGCATGGACAGCCAGCCGCTGACGGCCGAGTTCCTGGCGCGGCAAGATTGCGTGCTGCTGGTGACGGACCATTCCGCCTTCGACTGGGATTTCATTGTCCGTCACAGCCGGCTGCTAGTGGATACGCGCAACGCCGCGGCCGGCGTCGAGGCGGGCCAGTGCCGCATCGTCAAAGCGTAACGGCGGCGAGCGGGGGGCGTCAGCCCCCTGATTCCGCATCCTTTCAATGACTGCATGAAGAATCAGGGGGCTGACGCCCCCCGCTCGCCCATTTACGAGGTATCACATGGCATTACATCTCGTCACCGGCGGCGCGGGCTTCATCGGTTCCCATCTCGTCGATGCGCTCTTGGCGCGCGGCGATTCGGTTCGCGTGCTGGACGATTTCAGCACCGGCAGCTGGGACAATCTCGACGCCGTGCGCGACCGCATCGAGGTGATTGAAGGCGATATTACCGATCCGTCGGTCGTGCGAGCGGCGATGCGCGGCGTAGAGGTGGTATACCATCAGGCGGCGCTGGCGTCGGTTCCGCGCAGCGTGGCCAACCCGCTGGCCACGCACCGGGTCTGCGTAGATGGCACGCTGCAAGTGCTGCTGGCGGCGCGCGACGCCAAGGTGCGGCGGGTCGTCTACGCGGCCAGCTCCAGCGCTTACGGCAACTCGGCCCGGCTGCCCAAGCGCGAAAGCGATCCGACGGCGCCGCTGTCGCCCTATGCCGCCGCCAAGCTGGCAGGCGAAAACTACTGCGCCGCTTTCAGCGAGGTATACGGTCTGGAAACGGTGCGTTTGCGCTATTTCAACGTCTTCGGTCCGCGGCAGACGCCGGACAGCCCGTATGCGGCGGTTATTCCGCTCTTCATCCGGGCCATGACGGCGGGGCAGGCGCCGACCGTCCACGGCGACGGCGAACAGTCGCGCGACTTCACGTTCGTGGAGGACGTGGTGCAGGCGAATCTGCTGGCGGCGTCGGCTCCTGGCGTGATCGGCCGGCTCTACAACGTGGCCTGCGGCCGGCGGACGAGCTTGCTGGAACTGATCGCGCTCCTGAACGAGCTGATCGGCGCCAACATGGCCCCGGTTCATGCGGCCCCGCGCGCTGGGGATGTGAAACACAGCCTGGCGGACATTGAACGGGCGCGCCAGGAACTCAAGTATCGGCCCACGACGGACATGAAAGAGGGATTGCGGCGCTGTTTGGCGTGGCATCAGACGCGGGGCGAGAGGATCGTCCGCCGGCAGGCCGTGGGGGCGGTGTGAGGCGTCCGCCGGCTGTTCACAAGCCGATGTTCGCCAGCGCATCCAGCAGACGGCGGAAGGCCCCGGCCGTCACGGGCGCCGCCGACTCCGCGCGCAGCACTGCTTCCTCCAGGCGGTCCCGCGCATCTGCCAAGATTCCGGGGTTATGCTGATGGCGCAGAGCTTGCAGCAGGTTGGCGGCCTGCTCCGTTAGGCGGTTCATCTCGGCCGGCGGCGCCGCGGCGCGCGTCGCCGGATCGTCCAGCGCATCCAGGAAGTCGGCGAGAGCCTGTTTCGCCTCGCGACCCAGGTGCGGCGTGTCGCGCAGGGCGCGAGCGACGGCGTGCAGGGTCGCCGTCGGATCGTTCGGCGCCGGGACTGGTTTTTCCGATTCAGGCATGGCGGCGGCTCCTTTTTTCGGGCGGCCCTTGTCCCTTACCCTAAAGAATAGCAATCCAGCGGGTCGTTGCGCCCCAGCGAGGCCCTTCCGGTGCAAAGCAAGCGGCCGGCCCTTCAGTTCGCCGCATAGGCCGTCCGATACCAACCATCGCTGGATGCAGTCTCAACCCTGGAGCGCCGCCATGATTCGATCGATGTGGAAGCCGGTCGTCCTCGCCGCTGCCGTCGTTCTCGCCCTCTCATCCGGCGCCGCCCGCGCCCAGGATTATGAAGTGGAACATCCCTATCCAAATGCCAACGGGCCGCATCCCCACCTGCAGTTCGGCTGCTGGGCCAGCCACAACGGTTACAGTTGCGGCAGCTTGCAGTCGGAAGGCACGTTCATCTTTGGCTCCTGCCGGCAATTCTTCGGCGACCCGTGCCTGAAGGGGCCGCCGCCGCCGCCGTGGACGCCGGAAGGCGCCCAGCCGCCCGACCCGACCGCGCCCAATAAGGGCAAACGCGGCTGCAACTGCGGCGGCTGGTGAGAAGCGGCATCCCTGCCGAGGATTCACCAATCCCGTAGGGTGGGTCGAGCGTCAGCGAAACCCACCGTGAGGGACGGAATCGGCGCCGGTGGGTTTCACTTACGTTCGACCCACCCTATACCGCTGGTGAGAAGCGGCATCCCTGCCGAGGATTCACCAATCCGCGCCAAGCACTTCGCCGCCGGCCGGCGTCAGAGCGGCGGACCACGTTGCGAAACTGAGTTTCTGCGCGTTAATGAAGCGGGCGCTGGCGTCGGCCATGCCGACGGCGATGGTATCGTCGAGGCTGCGCAGGGTGGAGACGCCGCCCTCGCCGCCGCAGCTCACGTCGGGCCGTTCGTCGTTGAGCTTGAGCTTGCCGTTGAACGTGCCTTGCAGAAATCGGCCGTCCATCCAGCTGCCGCAGCGGTCGCCGGCGATGTTCTTATTGTCCTTCCAATAGCTCACGCCCGCATCGTCTTTGATCCCTTTCAAATCGTCCTTCGTCAGCAGCACATACTGGCGACGCATGTCCGTCGCCTTCTCGACGCCGTCGCCCTTGAGCGTCTCGCCGATCAAGATGGTGTTGCTCGTGCCGTCTGGGATGCTGGCGGGATACTTCGCCTGGGAGTTCAGCGAGAACAGCTGATCGTTGAAGAGGTAGTTGGTGGCGCCGCTGTCGTCGCGGACCTTCTTGAGCGGATCCCGCGGACTGAGGAACGTCGCAATGACCGTCTTGCGAGCCTCGGCGTTGGCGGGGTCCGTGATCGGCTTGGTGTAGTTGATCTTCTGATAGACCTGGCCTTGCTCGATGAAGGGCAAAATCCTCGAGGCGGCGGAGAAATTGTTGTCGTCCACGCCGGGCGGCAGCATGGCGTTCGTGTCGGCGTAGTTGATCGTCGCGATGCCGAGCTGTTTGAGGTTGTTGAGCTGTTCGGCTTTCTTCAGGTCGGCCCGCGCCTTGGCAATGGCCGGCATGAAGAGGGAAAAGCCGAACACCGAAGCGCCCAGCACCACCAGCAGCTGGAACAGCGTGAATGCGGATCGCGTGGGTTTGCGCATGGGGTTTCTCCTGGAGGAATCTCACCAATCCGGGCCGAGCTGCTCCGTTTTGTTCGGATCCATAGCGAGGCTCCAAGTTTTGAAGCTGAGCGCCCTGGGGTTGAGACTGCGCACGCTGCCGTCGCCTAATCCAACGAGCACGAAATCTGTGTAGGTGCGCAACGTGGACACGCCGCCCTCGCCTCCGCAGCTGACGTCGGGCCGTCCGTCGTTGAGATTGAGCTTGCCGTTGAATTTGCCTTGCAGGAATCGGCCGTCCATCCAGCTGCCGCAGCGGTCGCCGGCGATGTTCTTGTCGTCCTTCCAGTAACTCACCCCCGCGTCGTCCTTAATGCCCTTGAGAGCGTCCGCCTTCAGCAGGACGTATTGCCGATGGACGTCCACCGCCTTGGTCCCGCCGTCGCCTTTCAGCGTCTCGCCGACCGCGATCGTATCGCTTAAGCCGGAAGGGAACGCGCGGACGATGTCGACCGGCGGCATGCGGTTGAACGCCAGATCGTTGAACAGGTAGTTGGTGGGGCCGGTATCGTTGCGGACTCGATTGACCCCGTCGAGGGGGCTGAGGAAGATTTTGATGACGGCCTTCCGCGCCTCGGCGTTGGCCTTGTCGTCAACCGGCTTCTTGAAGTCGATCGCGTTGTACAAGTTCTGCTGCTCGATGAAGGGGAGCAGGTAGGCGGCGGTGGAGAAGTTGTTGGCGTCCACGCCGGGTGGAATTTTGCCGTAAGTCGACTGGTAGTCGTGAACGGCCAGCAGTAACTGCTTGATGTTGTTGCTGGACTGCATTCGGGCCGCCGCCAGCCGCACCTTCGCCACAGCCGGAATCAGCAAGGCGAGGAACAGCAAGAGCATGGCCAGCACAAGCAGCAACTGGAACAGGGTGAATGCGGATCGCTTTCGCGTGCGCATGGGATCCTCCGATGGGATGATCGACGATCGGGCCTCAAAAATCCGGCGGCAGCGGCTGGCCGTCGTTGCGGTCGGTCAGCAGCTTCCACACCGCCGGCTTGACCGCCTGGCTGACGAAGCGGACGCTGCCGTCGGCGAAGCCGACGTTGACGCCGTCGGCCAGGGTCCGCAGACCCGATAGGCCGCCGGCGCCTTCACAGCTCACGTCCGGCTTGGCGTCGTTGACGCCGCGCGTGCCGGTGAATGTGCCCTGGAGGAATCGACCATCCATCCAGCTGGCGCAGCGATCACCGGCGATGTCCATATCGTCCTTCCATGCGCTGACGCCGGCGTCGTCCTTGATGCCCTTGAGGGCGTCCTTCTTCAGCAATACGTACTGCCGCCGCATGTTCTCGCCCTTGGTTCCGCCGTCGCCCTTGAGCGTTTCGCCGGTGAACAGCGTGTTGCTCGTGCCGTCAGCGATGTCGGCGAACTTGATCTTCGAGTCGAGGTAAAAGATGCCGTCGTTGTCCGCGAGATCGGGCTTGGAGCCGGCGTTGAAGAGATAGTTGGTGGGTCCGTAATTATCCTTGACCTTCGTGATAGGGTCCATCGGATTGAGGAAGGTCTTGATATACAAGCCGCGAACCTGAGCGTTGGCCTTGTCATCCACCGATTTCGTTTGGTCGATTTGGTTGTAGACGTTGTTCTGCTCGAGGAACGGCAGGAGGTAGACGCCGGCCGAGAAATTTTGGGCGTTGCAGCCGGAGGGGAAGAAATTGTTGACGTCATAGTAGTTGTGGCAGGCCAGGCCGAGCTGCTTGAGGTTGTTCTGCGACTGCGCCCGCGCGGCGGCCAGGCGGACCTTCGCCAGGGCTGGCAGGAACAGCGAGAAGCCGATGCCGAAAACGGCCAGCACTACGAGCAGCTGAAAAAGCGTGAAGGCGGATCGGCGACGTGTGGACATGGGGAAGCCCTCTTCAAAGATGCAGACGCGAGCCCGCAGCGCAAGCAAGGGCGTCCCTTGCTTGCGCTGCGGGCTGGTTTTGTCGGCGCGTTTCACCCCTTGATCGCGTCGATCGGCTCGAACTTGCCGCTGAGCACGCTCTGGCTGTCGCAGCCGAGCCAGTGGTCGAGCAGCGTGGCGTAGACGCGGCGGAAGTCGGTGTGGAATTTCAGGTCGCCGGCGTCGAGGTCGTCGAGGCGCGGGTGGGCGCCGACCGCGCCGCCCTTGACGCCCGGCCCGGCAACGAAGAGGCACGAGGCGGCGCCGTGGTCGGTGCCCTTGCTGGCGTTTTCTTGCACGCGCCGGCCGAACTCCGAGAAGGTCATCAGCCGCACCTGCTTGTCATGGCCGCTCTGGCGCAGCGTCTCGAAGAAGGTCGTGACGCCGTCGGCCACCTCGGCCAGCAAGTTCTTGTGCTGCTGCACCTGGTCGGAGTGGGTGTCGAAGCCGTCGCGCATGACGTAGAAGATGCGCGTGCCGAAGCCCTTCTGAATGAGCTGGGCGATCAGCTGCAACTTCTGCGGCAGGGCGTTGGCGCCGTAGGGTCGGCCGTCCGGACCGAAGCCGGGGAACTGGCCGGTGTTGGTTCCCTTCAGAACTTCCTGCAGACGGTCCAGCGTGGTCAGCGTCTGCACCTCGCGGCGATAGACGAAATCGGCCAGGCTGGCCGTATCGTCGCCCGGCTGCGCCAGGTCTTCGAGCAGCTTACGGCGGGCTTTCTGACGGTCGGGGGCGCCGCCGCCCATTTCAAGGCGATAGGGGACCTGGTTGTTGATGCTGATGGCGCCGCCCGCCCCGCCGGTGAGGGCCAGCGGCAGGCGATTCGGGCCGACATGCATGATCGGAATGCCGCCGGTGGTGCTGTGCAGCTCGTTGACGCTGCGACCGAGCCAGCCGGTGTTGATCTTGCGCGTCGGGTCGGCCGACTGCCAGGTGTCCATCGACTCGAAGTGCGACCGCTCCGGGTTCGGATAGCCGACGCCCTGAACGACGGCCAATTCGCCGCGCTGCAAGAGGCGGTCGAAGCTGCGCATACCGGAATTCAGACCGATGTGGTCGTCCACTTTGACGATCTGGTCTTTCGTTTGCCGCAGCGTGTCGCGGAATTTGGGATAGAGATCGTCGGCGTAGGGGATGACGGTGTTGAGGCCGTCGTTGCCGCCGTTCAGCTCGACGACGACGAGGATGCTGTCCTTGCCGGGTTCGGCGGCCAGCGCGGTCTTGGCGATGAACTGCGGGACGACGGAACTCAGGGTCAAGAGCGAGGCGCCCTTGAGCGAGCGGGTCAGAAACTGGCGTCGGCTGAGCATGGCAGGCCTTTCATTCACGGGGCGGTGGGTTTCCGTTTTCTTCTCCCCTCTCCCCGGTGTACCGGGGAGAGGGGAGCAGTGTTTCGCTACGCCAACTGGTACTCCGGCATGGACAAAATCGCATGGGCGGCTTCGCGCGTCCGGCGGTCGAGCTTGTCGCCGGTCGGCTTGCCGTCGGCGACGAACGTGGTCAGTTTGGTCCGGGCGGAATCGCTGACGCCGCCGGGCAGCAAAGCGTCGATCAAGACGCGCACCACCTCATCGGCCTTGGTTGCCTTGGCCTGGCGGATCAGTCGGGCCGTGTCCTCGTACTCCTCCGGCGGCGGCTCCTCCGGCGTCTTCACGTCCGGTTGGCCGGGAATACCCGGCGGCTGGAACGATACGTCGTTGGGCGTCTCGCCGCGCGACGTATCGCTCCACAGCGTGCCCATGACCAAGGCCTGGGCGAAATTGACGCGGGCCAGCACGGTAGACGTGTTCAGCCACGACTGGCCGCCCGGCCAGCCCTTGACGTTGGGCGGCGCGAAGAGCTGCTGGCCCATCACTTCGAGGCGGCTCACCAGCGGCAGCGTCGGCGGCGGTTTGCCCTCCGGCGCCGACTTTTGGTCGTAGATCGTCTTGACCGCTCCCAGCACGT
The DNA here is from genome assembly GCA_035546275.1 of Gemmataceae bacterium. GTDB lineage: Bacteria > Planctomycetota > Planctomycetia > Gemmatales > Gemmataceae > UBA4732. Next base: position 6,571 of record DATKHW010000509.1, on the reverse strand, counting down.
ACTCCACCGGGCATTTGATCTTTTGGCGGTAGGCATAGGCGGAAAAGAAGTGCTTCGACGACAGGATGCGCCGCACCAGGTCCGCGATGTCGTAATCGGTCTTGCGGAACGCCTCGGCCAGCGGCGCGATCAGCTTGGCCGGCGGATCGTGCTGTTCGCTGACGAAATAGCGATAGAGCTTGCGCGTCAGAAATTCGGCGCAATCGGAGCGCTTGAGGAGAATGTCGAGGACCTCATCGCCGTTCCAGGCGCCGGTTTGGCCAAGGACGGTCTTTTCGCCGTCGTCGTGGAAGCGGGCGTTGAAATCGTACTCGCCGCCGTTGGTGTGCCAGCCGGTGAAGGCGCGGGCGGCCTCGCGGATGTCCTTTTCGGTGTAATGGCCGACGCCGAGGCTGAACAGCTCCATCACTTCGCGGGCGTAGTTCTCATTGGGGTGCGCCTTGAGGTTGCTGTTGTTGTCCAGCCAAACGATCATGGCCACGTCGCGGCTCATGTCGTGCAGGAACGGGCCGAACTTGCCCAGCGCGTATTTGCGGAGCAGGCGGTTCTGGTTGAACATCCACGTCGTCCGCTGCACCTTGTTGATGCTGGTGGCGAAGTGGTTGTGCCAGAACAGGACCATCTTCTCCTGGACGGGCCGGCCGCTGTTGAGCATGGCGTAGAGCCACCAGGCCCGCAGCTCAAAGGGGTTGGATCGGTCGGCCGCTTGGGCGCCGACGGTGACCAGCATTTGGTCGATGTTGTCGGCGTCAGGCGTTCCCTTAATGAGCTGATCGAGCGTGGCGGGCAGGCCGCGCGCCGCGGCTTCGTTCATCTCGGCGGGGCTGGCGCCGAAGGCGGCCCGGCGATAGAGATGGCCGGCCCACTGGAGGTTCCAGGGATCTTTGGCGCTCGGTTCCCAGGGCTGCCATGCCTCGACGGGATCGACTTGGTCCAGGGGAGGTAGGGTGGTCGGCGCCATGGAAGCTCCTCATGGAAGTAGACGATTCGCGAAGGTCATCCCTGACAGTATGCACGCGGCGAACGCCGGGATGAAGGCGCAGACCGCTCGCCTTCTAAGGGCCGCCGTGTGAAGACCTGTCGGGAGTGGATTATGCTCCGACCGGGCGCAGAAGGCAAGGAAAAAACGGCGGCCGGCGGGAGGAGCCTCGGTCGTCGGCCCCGCAAAGCGGCGGCGAAGGACGACTCCCACAGCGGCGTTTATGCCGGCCGTTTCGGCACGCCATATGCCTTATTTTTTTCCTTGGACCAGGGCGGCGGCGGCGCGGCGGTCGCCTGTGGGAAACCTTTTCCATGGGAGCCGGCCTGGGAAGAAGAACGGCCGGCGAAAGGAGGTCGAAGCATGTTTCTGAAGCGCCATCACATCGCCCTCACGACGGCCTGCGCGGTCGTCGCGCTCCTGCTGGCGGTCGCCCCCACGAACGCGGCGCGCTGGGGGCGCGGCGGCTGGGGCGGCGGGTATAGCGGCTGGGGCTGGGGCGGCGGATACAATGGCTGGGGCGGCTATAACAACGGATGGGGCGGCTACTACGGCGGCTACTATCCGGGATACTCCAGCTACTGGAGAGGCTACTCCCCCGACTACTACAGCGGTTACTACGGCCCGTCGGCGTACTACGGCGCCACGCCCTACTACACAAACGGCTACTACGCCCCCGACGTCGTAAGCTACACCACCCCCAGCTACAATACCTCGAGCTTCTACTTCTCGCCTTCCTCCAACGCGGACTTCGACCCGAACCGAGCCCGCATCGAGGTGCGCGTGCCGGCCGCCGACGCCCAGATCCTCTTCGACGGCTCCGCCACGCAGCAGCAAGGAACGGATCGCATGTTCATCACGCCGTCCCTGACTCCGGGCAAGGAATTCACTTACTCAATCCAGGCCCGCTGGATGGAAAACGGCAAGCAGGTCGATCGGACGCAGAACGTCAAAGTCACGCCAGGCCAAACGGCGATGGTGGATTTTGAACGGTAATTGACGTCCGCGAAAAAGGCGAGCGGCCGGTGGAAACCGGCCGCTCGCCCCATTTATGGTCCTGCTATTCTCTCAATTGCCGTTCGCGGGCTGGCGGAAAAGCACCAGGTCATGGCGCTTGATCATGACGCCGGGCTGGCCGTCCGGCCGCAGACCCATCGTGTAGACGCCGAGCTTGCCGGACGTGGTTTCCGCAATGTAGAGAGCGGCCTGACCCTGCGCCACCATGCCGGTGGTCATCATGAAGTGGACGTCCTTGTGCGGCGCCAGGCCGAACTCGCTCACCAGGTCCACCTCGGCCCAGCCGACGATCTTGCCCTGGTTGCGGTCGATGACGGTGCCGAGCAGCTTGCCGGCGCGGTAGTCGAGCATCCAGACGCCGTCGGTCGGCACGCGGAGGTTGGTTTCCACCGCGCCGGTGCAAAGAATGTAGTCGTCGTAGCGATCGGTGTTGGCCAGCGCCGCGGTCGGCCGACCCGCCCAGAGAATCGCCGTCAGCGCGCCGGCCAAGGCGCCGGCCGTCAGCCACGCCAGTCTTTGATTCACGGCATGCACTCCCCGCGCGTCCGCTCGCCGAAGCGGCGAACCTCCAACCGCGCGGGCGGCACTATAAGCGCCCCTTCATCCCCTGACAACGGCAAGTTGCGTGCGCTAAACCGAAATGGCCCGCAGCTTGCGGGTGGACGGAGCGACGGCGGCGCGCGCCTGGATTTCGCGCTCCAGGTCGCTGCGCAGCGCCAGGAAGGCGGCGGCGAATTGCGGGTCGAACTGACGCCCGGCCATCTTCTCAATTTCGTCGAAGGCCACGCCCGCTTCCATGCCCTTGCGATACGGACGGTCCGACGTCATGGCGTCGAAGGCGTCCGCCAGGGCCACCACGCGGGCTAGTGGGTGGATCGCCTCGCCGCCCAGGCCGTCCGGATAGCCCCGGCCGTCCCAGCGCTCGTGGTGCGACCGGACGATCGGAAGGATGGGCCGCAGGTCCGGCACCGTGGCGATGATCTCGGCGCCCTTGACCGTGTGCGACTTCATGATCTCGAATTCTTCCGGCGTCAGCCGATCGGGCTTGCGCAGGATGGCGTCGTCGATGCCGATCTTGCCGATGTCGTGCAGCGGCGTGCCGGTGCGGATCAGGTCCACGTCGGCGGGCGGCATTTCCAGCTTCTCGGCCAGCAGCATCGAGTAGCTGGTGACGCGCTGCGTGTGGCCGCCGGTGTATTCGTCGCGCAGCTCCACCGCCTGGGCGAGGATGGTGATGGTGTCCAGGAATAGGTCGCGCTGCTTGCGCAGCAGCATGGCGCATTCGATGCCGGCCGACACGTTGGCCGCCAGGGCGTCGGCCAGGTGCAGGTCGTCCATGGTGAACTGCTTCTGCCAGGGGCTGCGGTCGAGGTGCAGCACGCCCAGGCGCCGGCGCGGCGTGCGCAGCAGCACGCACAGCACGGAGGCCATCGTCCCCTCGGCGATGCTCTTGGCGGTCGCCAGCTCGGGGTCTTCCGCGACGCTGTGGCAGAGGATCGATTCGCCGCGGGTGACGCAGCGGTTGGCCAGGCTCTGGCTGAACTGAAACCGGCCGCCGGGATCGCTGCGGCCGGCCACGACGGCGCGCGGCTCGTTGCGGCCGGTGACGATGGCCCTGAGCTTGAGCTTGTTGTCCGGCCCTTCCGCCAAGACGACGGCGCCGCGCTGGGCGTCCAGCACCGAAACGGCGTCGCGCAAAATTGAATTTAAGAGGTCTTCTTCCTTCTCGATGTGGCCGAGATGATGGCCGGCCCGCAACAGCGCGATCAGCTGATCGCCGGCCCGCGGCGAGCTGCGGCTGTCGAAAGCCACGCCCTGCAGCGCCTCGTCCCACGACGATTTGGCCGTCCCTTCGACGCGCATGCCGTCGGCCGGGCCTGCGGCGTCGGCCGGCTCCGCATTCTCGTCGATGGCGTCCACGACGACGGTCACCTCGCCGAATTGCAGCAGGTCCTTGGACCGCAACGGCCACTGGCCGTTGCCAAGACGGACGCCGTTGAGCCGGGTGCCGTTGGTGCTTCCGAGGTCGCGCACTCGCCAGCCGCGCTCCGTGACCTTCAGCTCGGCGTGATAACGGCTGACGGAGCTGTCGTCCAATACGATCTCTAACGGATCCAGACGGCCGACGCGCAGCAATTCTGAGGCTTCCCACGAGCGGCCCTTGGCGGCCCCGCTGAGTCCACGAAGGCGGATCGTCCGTTTCACGCTGCTTTCCCCCTGCCCTGCAAATTCCGCCGCCCCGAGCCGCGGCCCCAACGACGTCGATCGGCCCGTGGGTGCGATTCAACTATAGCTCGCAGTTGACGGAAGAGACAGAAAAGTCCGCCGTCCCGGCGAGCCGGGGCGTAAGCCTCGGAGCGTAGGAAATATCGCCTTGCCAAGCATCCGGGGGCTGACGCCCCCGGCTCGCCGCTGGATGCTAGGGCACAACCATCACCTTGCCCACCAGCGTCCCCGCTTTTTGCAGCGTGTTTTCTTCCAGAAGTCGATGCGCCGCCGCCGCCTCGGCCAGGGAAAAGGTGCGGCCGATGGGCGGACGCAATTTGCCCTCCGCCAGCCATCGGTTGATGCCCTCGGCGCAGCTGCGTTGTTCCTGCGCCGAAATATTGAACATGGCGAAACCGTGCAGTGACAGCCCCTTGACATAAAACGGCCCGACCGGGAACACCGGCCGCGCCTGGCGGCCGGCCATGACCACGATCCGACCGCGCGGCGCCATCAGCTCCACCATCCGCACGAAATCCGGCTCCCGCTGCGACTCGTACCAAACGTTCACACCTTTGCCCTGGGTGTACTGCCGTATCCCCGCATCCACATCCTGCGTCTTGTAATTGAAAACGGCGTCGGCGCCCCACGTCCGGCACAGCTCCGCCTTCTCCGCCGAGCCGACCGTCGTCACGACCTCGGCCCCGATGGCCTTGGCCATCTGCACCACCATCGCGCCAACGCCGCCCGTGCCGCCGTTGACGAAGGCGATTTCCTTGGGTTTCAGCTTTGCGCACTCGAAGAGTCCGAGATGGGCGGTGATTCCCACCAGCGCCGCCGCGGCCGCCTGGACGTCGGACACGCCGGCCGGCGTTGGGTGCAGCCAATCCTCATGGACGGCGGCGTACTCCGCCAGCACGCCCTGCCGGCCCAGCAGCCCCTGGTTCGACGCCCAGACGCGGTCGCCTGCTTTGAAGCGGGTCGCCCCCCTCACCCTGGCGTCTCCCCTCGAGGGGGAGACGCCAGGGTGAGGGGGTCCCACCGCTTCGACCGTTCCGGCCAAGTCGGAGCCGGGGATGAAGGGAAACGTCAGCGGCATCGGCACGGTTCCGGCCCGGACGTAGAGGTCGATAGGGTTGAGGGCGGCGGCGCCAATGCGGATCAGCGCCTCGCCGGCTTTCGGCGTCGGCGTCGGCAGATCGCCATAGCGGATGACGTCGGGGCTGCCGGTCGATTCGATGTAAGCGGCTTTCATGGCTGAGGCCTTCCGTATGGTTCGCCTGGGAACGGCAGGAGTATAATGAATATGTATTAGTCTTCCGGTCGGCGACCCGGCTGGGAGCGTCTCACCAGAGGGGAGCGTCATGGCAAAAGCCGCCATGCTCGTCGAGTACGGGGCCCCCATCGATCCGCAGACGATGGTGACGCCGCCGGACGCGGCGGAGCTGGAGCTGGAGGCCGGCCACCCCGGCCTCGGGGACGAGGAGTACATTCGCCGCCGCAAGGAGCTATTCGCGCTGTGCCGGCATCACCGCCTAGAGCGGCTCGGCCCGCCCATCATTCACTACACGCCGGAAGAGACCCGCATCTGGCGCGAAGTCAGTCCGAAACTGGATGAGCTGCACGTCCAGCACGCCAGCCGGCTGTATTTACAGGCGAAGCGCGAGCTGGCCATCACGCGCGAAGCGATTCCGCAACTCCGTCATCTGAGCGAACGGCTGCGGCAGACCACGAACATGCACCTGATCCCTGCCGAGGGAGCGCTGCCGTACCGAACTTTTTACGAATACATCGCCCAGCGCGGCTTTCCGGTGACGCAGTTCATCCGCCACGGTTCACACCCGGAATTCACGCCCGAACCGGACATGATCCACGATTGCTTGGGCCACGTTCCGCCGCTGATGAACCATGATTACGCCGAGCTGCTGACGCTGATCGGCAAGGCCGTGGCGACCACGACGGACGGCGAACAGGTGCTGGCGCTGAAGCGGTTCAGCTGGTTTTCCATCGAATTCGGCCTGATCGCGGAGGCGGGCGAGACGAAGGTCTTCGGGGCTGGGATTCTTTCATCGACGGGCGAGATCCCGTATTCGCTGTTTTCGCCGGAGGTGACGCGGCGGCCGTTCACGACCGACGTGGTGATCGCCACGGATTACGATCCGTCGCGGATGCAGGATCATCTGTTCGTGGCGCCGTCGCTGCCGTTTCTGCGGCGGGAGCTGGAAGGGTTGGTGCGACGCTTTGGGATTCCGGTGACATGAGAAGCGTATGGCGGACGGCGCGCCCAAGTCACTGCGGAGACGATGATGAACGGAATCGAACCCGTCGTCCGACTGATGCTGCTGTGCGAGGATGTCCGGCGGGACCCGG
>DATKHW010000508.1:0-2307 GCA_035546275.1 Gemmataceae bacterium | reverse complement strand
CAGTTCTTCAATGTTCCATTCCTCCGGCATGCCGCACCGCCTCCGGCCGCACCGGTTCCGAAATCTTCTTACCCATCGTACCTGGGTCCGCAACGGTCGGCAACACAACGGCCGCCTTGTGAATCGGTCCCCGGTCGCTCGCCGAACCGGCGTCCCAGTCTACACTAACCAATGCGATGACTTCCACGACTAACGATGGACGGATTGCCGAAACCACCTTGCAGGCGCTAGCCGACCTGGCGGATCGCGCCGATGCGGAGACGGACTTTCCGTCGGCGTCGTGGGAGCAAGTACGCGGGGCCGGCGTTCCCGCCTGGAGCGTGCCGACGGAATTCGGCGGCCTAGGGCTGTCGCCGGCGGCCCGGCTGCGCGGCGCCGAGCGGCTGGCCGGCGCCTGTCTGACGACGATGTTCATCCTCAGTCAGCGCGACGCGGCCGTTCGCCGCATCCTCACGCATGCGCGCCCTGAAACTCGGGGCGTCTTGCTGCCGCGGCTGGCGCGAGACGAAATCTTCCTCACGGTCGGCCTATCGCAACTGACGACTTCGCGCCAGCACATGGCCCCCGCGCTAGCCGCGACTCCGAGCGGCGACGGTTACATGCTCGATGGAGTGATCCCGTGGGTGACTGGCGCAGCGCGGGCCGACGCCCTGATCGTCGGCGCCACGCTGGCGGACGGATCGCAAATCCTCATGCTGCTGCCGCGCGATCGGACTGGCCTGGAGGTCGAGACGCCGATGGACCTTTGCGCCCTTCGCGGATCGCAGACTGCGGAGATACGGTGCGACCATGTGCGCGTCGAGTCGGCGGACTTGCTGGCCGGCCCGGCGCCGCGCGTGCTGGGCGCTGCCGCCGGCGGTCTGGAAACGTCGTGTTTGGCGCTCGGCCTGGCTGGCGCCGCGATCGACCACATCCGGCGCGAGGCGACCGTGCGGCTGGACCTGCAATCCATCGCGGAACGATTCGAGGCGGCCAGACAGGGCCTACGGCGTCGGCTTTATGCGCTGGCGGACGGCGCGGTATCGGCGGCGGAGGCGACCGACGTGCGGGTTCAGGCCAATGCATTGGCGCTGCAAGCGACGCAGGCCGCGTTGACCGCCGCCAAGGGAGCGGGCTTCGTCCGGCCGCATCCGGCCCAGCGCTGGGCGCGCCAAGCATTGTTCTTCCTGGTCTGGTCCTGCCCCCGCCCGGCCGCCGAGGGAACGATCGCCCATCTGTTGCCCGATGCGGACGACGCGACGCCGACCTGCTCCTGAGCATCGCACAGCGGACTGGCCTTGCTCCAACGGGCCGAACCGTTACGCTAGGGGAACGTGAACCGCCGCCGGTTCGGCCGTCAAGCGACGGCGCGGCGGCCAGTGCTGGCAGGAGTCCGGCGTGGGACTGATCAAACAATTCAGCGAGTGGCTGCAAGCTTTGCTGGAAGCCTTGCTGACCGCGCAACCGCTCGCCTGTTTTGCGGTGCTGTTTGCCGTCATCTTCGTTGAAACAGGCCTGGTGATTTGGCCGTTCCTGCCCGGCGATTCGCTCCTCTTCTTTGTCGGCGTCCTCATCAGCAAGTACAGCCTGAACTTTGCCGGCGTGCTGGCCCTGCTGGTGGCCGCGGCGCTGCTGGGCGACAATATCAACTTCCTGCTCGGCTCATGGCTCGGTCCGCGCGTCTTCCACTATGAAAAGTCCTGGCTGTTCAACAAAAAGCACCTGCTGAAGGCGCGGGCTTTTTACGACAAGTACGGCGCCAAGACGATCATCCTGGCCCGCTTCGTGCCGATTGTGCGGACCTTCGCCCCGTTCGTGGCCGGTATCGGCAAAATGCCGTACCGCAAGTTCCTCGCCTACAGCATCGGCGGCGCGCTGGGTTGGGTGACGCTGTGCCTGACGGCCGGCTATTTCCTGGGCGGCGTCGAACTGGTGAAGAACAATTTCGAGCTGGCGATGGCGGCGATCGTTCTGGTTTCGCTGCTGCCGATGGCGGTGGAGTTCGTCCTGGCATGGCGGCGGCGGCGATCAGGGGCCAAACTGGCGCCCCCTATCGCACCCGAGGCGGCGACGCCAAACAACGACGCGGCATGAAGCCGACAACTCAAGTGCGATTCAAGGGGGGCGTCGGCGTCCCCCTTTTCCTTTTCACCACCCCGTAAACGGCCAAATCTTTAGCTGCTCCAGGCCATAGCCGACGCCGAACGACGCCAGGTTGGCCGCGACGATCGCCGCCATGTCGCGGAGCATCGACGGGCGCAGCCATTCCGCGCGCGTGCCGAACGCCGCCCAGAACAGGATGCACTCCGAGATGGGCGCGAACGTCTC
>DATKHW010000507.1:0-2627 GCA_035546275.1 Gemmataceae bacterium | reverse complement strand
CACCGGTGGGTCTTGCGACCCACCCTACGACTTGAGCCATTGTTCCAGCCGGTCCAGTCCACCGGTCAGCTGTTCCCGGCTGGCGGCGTAGGACATCCGCACGAACCCTTCGGCGCCGAACGCGGCGCCGGGCACCAAGTTGACGTGGGCCGTTTCCAACGCCGCCATGCAGAATCCGGCGGAATCGGCCACCTTGCGTCCTCCCAGCGTCCGCCCGAAATGGGCCGACACGTCGAAGAATGCATAAAACGCGCCTTCCGGCGTCCGATTCCGCACCCCCGGCATGGCCGCCAGCCGCCCGCACACCAGGTCGCGCCGCGCCTCGAACTCCCGGCGCATCCGCTCGACGCATTCCTGGTCGCCTTCCAGCGCCGCCAGCGCCGCGTACTGGCTGACGCTGCACGGACAGCCGGTCTGCTGGCTCTGCACGTCCCCCATCGCTTTGATAACACGCGCCGGACCCGCCGCCCAACCCATGCGCCAGCCGGTCATGGCGTAGCTCTTGCTCGCCCCGCTGATGGTGATGACGCGCTCCGCCAGCTCCGGTCGCAGCGACGCGAAACAGGTCGGCTTGGCGTCGCCGTAAACCAGCTTTTCGTAGATTTCATCGCTCAAAACGCTCAATCCGGCAGTCAGCACGACGTCGGCCAGTGCTTCCAACTCTTGCCGCGTATACACCGACCCGGTGGGGTTGCTCGGCGAGTTGAGCATGAGTAGCTTGCTTCGCGGCGTGATCGCCGCCCGCAGCTGGGCTGGCGTCATTTTGAAGCCGGTTTCCAGCGTCGTCGGCACGAGGACGTAGGAGGCGCCGGTCATCTGGACGAGATCGCTGTAGCTGACCCAGTACGGCGTCGGAATGACGACCTCGTCGCCGGGGCCGACCGTGGCGGCCAGCGCGTTGTGGATGGAGTGCTTGGCGCCGTTGGAGATCAGCACCTGTTCAGGCTTGTATCCCATCCCATAAGTCTTTTGATAGAAGCGACTGACGGCCGTGCGGAGGGCGGGAATGCCGTTGGCGGGCGTGTAATGAGTGTGGCCGTCTTTCATGGCCTTGACGGCGGCCGCGCAGATGTGTTCCGGCGTGGGGAAGTCGGGTTCGCCGAGACTGAAATCGAAGACCTTGACGCCCTCGGCTTGCAGCTTTTTGGCGGCGGCCGCGGCGGCGAGCGTGGCGGACGGCTGAACGGCGGCGGCCATCTTGGAGACGGCGATCATGACACGTTTCTCTTGCGGCGCGGGGCGATTCGTTCTCGCATTGTATCGCATCAACCGGCCGCAAGGGAGGGTGGACGGACCGCGAGCTTTTCATTCCAGAAGAGCGGCTTTCAGCGGCTCGCGCCACGCTTCCGCCTTCGGATCGTAGGCCCCGAAGCCGGAGCAGAATTCCCAGTAGGCCCAGCTCAGCCCGGCCTTCTCGGCTTCCCGCGCCACGCAGTGCGCCCAGCGCGCCCGCGACGCCATCTCACCGGCCTCATAGGCGCCGAACTCGCCCAGGAACATCGGCCGATCGTGCGCCTTGCCCCACGCCGCCGCCCGGCCCAACGCCTTCTGCACGGCCGCCGTTTCGTCGTCGCTGCCGGTCCACTGCTGCCCCTTCCACTTGTCCGATCCCTTCACCCAGGAAGCGCCCTGGTGTGTGAAATGAAACGGATCGTAATAGTGGACGGTGACGATCAGGTTATGGTCGTCGGCCGGCAACTCCAATTCGTCGAGCTTGCCGATGCCGTTCCAGCCGCCGGGGCCGGCGATGACCGGGCGCGTCGGGTTGGTCTTGCGCACGACCGCCAGCAGGCGGGCGATCGCGGCGTTCCACTTCGCCCCGCCCAGCTTGTCGTGCGGTTCGTTGAGCAGCTCGAAGTAGACCTGGCTGGGCCGATCCTTGCAGCGGGCGGCGATCTGCTCCCATAGACCGGCCAGCCGCGGCAGCTGCGCATCGGGGTCGCTGTTCATTTCGTCGTAATTGTGGAAGTCCACAATGATGTTGAGCTTATTGGCGAGCGCTTGATCGATCGCCCAATCCACGCGCTCGGCGAACTTCGGCTCAATCGCATAGGGCGCCTCGGCGCTAGCGTGAGCCGACCAGCGCACCGGCAGCCGCACGGTGTCGAAGCCAGCCTCCTTGATGGTCTTGAAATAGTCCGCCCGTAGCGTGACGCCCCAGTCGCCTTCCTTCGGGGCTTCGAGGGCGTTGCCGAGATTGATTCCGCGTCCCAGCCGGGCATTGGCGGCGGCGACGTCGTCGGCCAGGGCCGCGGCGCCGATCAGCCAGGCGGCCAGTGTCAGGAGTGGTTTCAACATGGCATGGACTCCGACGCGAGAACGAGGAATCTCACGCAAAGACGCAAAGTAGGGGCGGGGTTGCCCCGTCCCTGCGTCTTTGCATATTTGCGTGAGATTCTATGGATCAATCGCGCTGGAGGACGTTGACGAGGCAATGCAGCGTGCCGAACTTGGGGGCGCAGCTGTCGCACTCGACCGGCTTCACCTCGTAGCCCAGCTCGGTCCACACTGTCGTCGCCGCTGCATTCAGGCCGGCCGCAAAGGTGAACGACGGCATGTACACGGTGCGCTTGCCGTCGCGCACGTCCATAATGGCATTGACGTAGGTGATGTAGGTGCGGCCGTCG
>DATKHW010000506.1:0-8349 GCA_035546275.1 Gemmataceae bacterium | reverse complement strand
CCGCGGCTCTGATGCATCGAACAACAGCGTTGCGTCGCGTCCGGTTTCCGCGATACGATGCAAGAGGCAACCCTTCCCCTAATCTCTGGGGCTTCCATGCTGACCCCCGCCGAGGAAGTCGGGCTGAGCGGGATGAACCTCGCCGGCCGCATCCGCACCGCCCTCCACAAGATTCCCGATGCGGAAATGCGGGCGATCCTGCAACAGATCGACCGCGAGGCCGCGCGCCGCCATCTGATCTACCTCCGCGACGGCAAAAACGACGTCATACGCGTGCTGGCCTGTCCCTTGGCCGTGCTGCCGGACCAACGCGCCTATATCCACTTTGTGACTCTCACCATCCAGAATGCGCTGAAACGGCTGCCGGAGCTGTATCTGCAGGATTTCGCCGTGCGCGAGCTTTTGCGCATCCTGCCGGAAGAAGAGGAATGGCTGTGGAAATGCTGGGGCCCGAGCCACCGGGACAACAACCCGGTCTTCGGCCGGCTCGACGCCGTGGTCGATTTCACCAGCCCCATGTGGAAAGATTCGCTGCACTTCGTCGAGCCGAACCTGAGCGGCATCGGCGGCCTGCACCTGACGCCGACCTGCGAGGCGATCCTCGCCGACGTGCTGCTGCCGGCCCTGCGGCGGCGCGACCCCGGCCTGCGGCTGGAGGTCGGCCAGGATATCCGCGAGCTGCTCATGCACGAGGTGCAGGACCACCTGGAAGCGGTCGGCCGCAAGGCCCGCAACGTCTGTTTCGTCGAGCCGAAGTACGCCGGCAGCGGCCCCGACGAGCAGGAGGACCTGGCCCGCTTCTACCACGACCACTACGGCCTGCGGCTCATGCACGCCGACCCCGCCGAGCTGACCCGGCGCGGCGGCGAGGTCTACTATCGAGACGACTGCGTCGATCTCGCTTATCGAGATTACGCCGTGTCCGATTTGATCGACCTGGAAAACAAGGGCGTCGACGTCGAGCCGATGCGGATGCTGTTCCGGCAGAACCGCGTCATTTCCTCCATTGCGGCCGAACTGGATCAAAAAAGTTGCTGGGAAGTGCTGACCGATCCGCAGATCACGCAGAAGTACTTCAGCGCCGACGAGCGGCAGGTCTTCCGCCGGCACATTCTCTGGACCCGGCTCGTCGGCGACCGCGCGACGCTCTTGCCGGACGGCCGGACCGGCGCTCTTCTGGAGTTTGTGCGTCGGGAGCGCGAATCGCTGGTGCTGAAGCCGAACCGGGCCTACGGCGGCGAGGGCGTGCTGATCGGGCCGCTGCTGACGGAGTCGGAGTGGGACGCGGCGGTGAACCGGGCGGTCGCCGATACGGAACGCTGGGTCGTGCAGCAGCTGGCGAGCATCCCGGCGTCGCTCTTCCCGGTGGCGGGGCCGGACGGCACGATCCAGGGCGAGCCGTTCCACGTGGTGCTGGGCTTTGCACCGAGCAAATACGGCCTGGCGATCGTGGGCCGGGCGTCGCAGAAGCAGGTCGTGAATATCGCTCAGCGGGGCGGCATGTGCGCGGTGATGATCGGGCAGCCGCCGGAGCGGTTGCATGGACCGGCGGCGCTGCCGGAGGGGTAGCGGTCCAGGCGAGCGGCGGGGCTTGCCCCCGCCGTTTGGTCTTTATGCTATCCAAGACCGCCGGGATAAACCCGGCGGCTCGCCTCGCCCGTCACTTGGCCTGATACCCCTGCCACAACCACAGCAGCGCTTCGGGCAGAGTCTGGCGCACCACCTTCCCATCCACGTGCCCCGCGCCGGCCGCGAATACATACTGATAGTGATACTTTTTGTCCTTCAAGGCGGCGGCCATGCGGTCGTTGGCCATCACCCAGTTGTGCAGCGACGCCTCGTCCCGCTTCGAGCCGATGTCGTTCTCCCCCACCTCCAGCCAGACGCGGATCGGCTTGGCGTCGCTCATCGGGATGAAGTGCTCGTGGTACTCCCAGGCGCCGTGCGGCGATTTGGGGTTCTCCGGCGACTCCTGAGCGACGAAGGTGCCGGAGTAGGACAGCACGCGGTGGTAGCGCTCCGGGTGGAACCAGGCCATCGTGAAGGCGCAGGCCGCGCCGGAGCTGCCGCCCATCGTCGCCCGGCCTTCGGGGTCGGTGGTGAATTTGACGTGGTAGTCTTTCTCGATCCGCGGCAGCACCTCGGTCTCAATGAAATCCGAATAGGTCCCCGAGACGGCGTCGTATTCCAGGCCGCGCTCGCTTCCCTTGCCGTCGCCGCCGCCCGACGTGATGAAGACCGCGATCATCGGCGGCAGGCGCTTGTCGTTGATCATGTTGTCGAGAATCTTGGTCATGGCGTCCCGCTGCATGGCGTCCTGGATGACCATGAACGGCGCCGGCGTATCGGCGACGTAGCCGGCCGGAATGTAGACCCACACCTTGCGCTTGTACGGTCCGTTCAGTCCGGGATAAATCTTGCTGTCCGCCGAGTCCATCGTGAAGTCGTGGATCACGCCCTTCGGCACGCCGTCCTTGACCGTCAGCTCCGGGGCGTCCATGTACGGCGGGGCGATCTTGGAATCGCCGTCGGGGAGGTCGTCGGCGGAGGCCCGGCTTGCGGCCGATGCCAGGCAGAGAAGAGCGGCGAAGCAGGCGCAACGAGAGAGCGTGTTCATGGGGTCCTTTCGCAAATGGCGGGAGAGTCGGGCAGGGTGTTAGAGTCTGTCCCATAAGCCCCTCGCCCCCGTACTCGGGGGAGAGGGGTACGGGGGCATGGTTTCCTAGGCTAAAAGCCCCTCACCCCCGGCCCCTCTCCCCGGAGTACCGGGGAGAGGGGAGAGGCTTATGGGACAGGCACTTAGTATATGGCCCACGAGCTGGAAGTGTGAGCGGCGGCACGCAGACCGTCGCTTACGCTTCCGGCTCGTTAATTCGCTGCTTTGGCATTCGGATTGCAAAGCATATTGCCCGTTGGAGAGAAGGAGGGAAGACCGGCTCGCTGGTTGCATTTTAGCGTTGCCCGCAGGAGAACGACGCCATGAATGCCGTCCCAGAACCAGCCCGCTCGCCGAAGGAGGCCGCCCCGGTCGCCGCTGAAGCCCAGCTCCACCAGGCCGCACACGACCAGCTGGAGGCGGTGGAGAACGAGCCGCACCAGACCAAGGACAACCCGCAGACGGTCTGGCCGCCGTTGACCGCCGTCGCGGCCCCGGCCGGGGCGGACGGGGACGGCGTCTCGGTGGATAGACAACCTCTGAAAATCGTTCTTGTCGAGGACGACGCCGACAGCCGGCGCATGCTCGAAACCATGCTCCGGCTGCGCGGCCATGCGGTGCGCACGGCCCGCGACGGCGAGGAGGGGCTGGCGGCCATCCTGGCGGACCGTCCCGCCGTCGCCGTTGTGGACGTCGGTCTGCCGGCGCTGGACGGCTGCGAAGTGGCGCGGCGGGTGCGCCAGGCGCAGGACGGCAAGGCCGTCTACCTCGTGGCCCTGACGGGATATGGGCAGACGGAGGACCGCAAGAGGGTCTTCGACGCGGGCTTCGACGAGCACCTGGTCAAGCCGCTGAAGCGCGGCGAGCTGGAGCAGGTCCTGGACCGTGTCCGGCGGCGGCCGTGAGCGAACGACGAGCCGGAAGCGTGAGCGACGGAATTAAAAGACCGTCGCTCACGTTTCCGGCTCGTCCGCTAATTCTTGGCGGTCGCGGCGCTCATGGCCTCCACGATGCGCTTGGGATTCAGCGGCTTCTGGAACCACGCATCCACGCCGCCCTCGCCGGTGGACAGGTTGAACTCCTCCGGCGGGCTGCCGGTCACGGCGAAGATCCGCAGGCCGCGATAGGCCGGGTTCTGGCGGATGGCCGCGACGGTGGATGGGCCGTCGAAGCGCGGCAGACGCATGTCGAGCAGCACAAAGTCGGGCCGCTCGTGGCCAAGGAACTCCAACGCCTCGTAGCCGTCGTGGGCCGTCTCGACGTGGAAGCCGTTGAGGCGGAGGTAGCTGGAGAGCAGCGCCTCTTCGTTGGGATTGTCCTCGACGAGCAGGGCCTCGATGGGCCGGCGCGGAGCGGCGGGGGCCGGCGGCGGCTCCTTCGGCGCTGCCTTTTCCAGGATCGCCTGCGCTTGCTGAATCGTGTGTTCGGCGTCGGCGGTGCGGCCGGCCTGCAGCTGCATTTCGGCGACGTGCAAGGCCATGGCCAGGGTGTTCAACTGGCCGCGAAGGTCGTGGCGCTGTTTGCGGTCCATTTCGGGCGCGGGCGGCGCGATTTCGGCTGGCGGCATTTCGGCCGGCGCCAGCTCTTCCCGAAGGACGGCGACGTGAGGGGGCGCTTCGATTCCCAGACGAACAACGGAACCTCTGCCGGGCAAGACTTGGACGGCGATGTTCAAGTGGGGGAAGAGAATCCGCTGTCCCGGGCGGCGTGAGAGAACCAACATGGCGTTTCCTTTCATGCTTCGCCGCGGCCGGTAGGACAGATCGGCCGCGGCGCCCCTACCGTGGGGTTGGGTCGATGGACGGCATGCGCTTCCCTCCCTGGAATTGAGTAAGTGAGGATCCTTCCTCGTCCGATGCCGGCGGTGGCAAGGTAGCTTTTACAAGAGGGGGAAACGCGGGTCAAGAGCAAGATCGGAGGAGAATGGCCATCCGTATTAGCGTGAATGAGACGCAGAAGGCTCGCCGCAACCTGTTGTCACGGCGAGCCTTGCGAATCGGGGCGAGAGGATTTGAACCTCCGGCCTCACGGTCCCGAACCGTGCGCTCTAGCCAAACTGAGCTACGCCCCGTTCGATGATTTCATCGTAGCGGGGAACGCCCTAGTGTCAACGCCAATCACTGCTCATGCTGGCTACGGCTTCGCCGTCCCGGCCACGCGCATCTGCGTACACAAATGATATTTAATGCCGTCGATCTCGTAATCCAAGACGCCGAAAAACGCCTCGCAGCCGTCCGTCGGCGCGTCCACCACGCCGACGACCGTCTCCTTGTCGATCGTCGCCGGCTTCTCCACCCACGTCGCCTGGCGGAAGTCGCGCGTCGGCCCCGTCGCCACGTATAGGTGCGCCGCCGTCGGCGCCGGCTTGGCCGTCACCGTCAGACGCATCTTGCCGTCGGCGTCGTCGTGCTTCCATTCCAGCTGCGGCAGCGCCTGGCCCGTCACTTGCGCCCGCGCGAACGCCGCCAGCGCGTTGAGGCCCCAGCTGGGGTCGCCTGGCTTCTTGCCGTCGGCGCCCTGCTCCAGCTTGTGGCCGGCGTTAGGAACGTACGTCACCCACTTGTCGCCGGACAGGCCGTCCCAGTACAGATTTAGCGCGTCGGTGCTCCAATACTGGTCGTTGGCGCCGTTGATGAGCAGCTTCGGCATCTTCAGCTTATCGCGGTAATAATAGGGGTCGATCATCTTCCACAGATGTTTCGCCTCCTCCTTGGGCGGGATCGGCACCAGGCCGCGCTCCGTGTAGTCGTGGATCATGTCGCTGTAGGCGCCGAGCGTCTCTTTCTGGTGCTTCATCTGATCGACCATGTTCAAGGTGTCGATCACCATCGGCGCGATGGCCTGCACGCGCGGGTCGGAGGCCCCGGTCAGCCACGTCGTCCAGCCGCGCTTCGACGCCCCGGAAATCACGAAGCTTTTCACCGGACTGTTCCACTCCTGCTTGGAGAATTCTTGCAGCGCGTCCATCGCCTTGACGACGCTCTTGGTCATCGGAAAGAGCAGCGGCCAGTCGGCGTCCTTCGTGTCGAGATAGCGCACGAACGTCTCGGCGATGAGGGCGTCTTCCTTCTTGCCGTCTAAGAGCGGCTGATTGGGGATGCCATAGAGGATGGCGACCGGGGCGCGAATCTCCGTCGCCATGCCGAAGGCCATCAGGATGGACCCCGTGCTGGCCTTGCCGCCGGTGTTGAACAGCAGCATGGTCGGCGTCGGCTTCACGTCCTTGGGCAGATAAATCTGGAGCTGGTGCGTCCAGTCGATGCCTTCCCACGTTTGCGAGGTCAATTCGATGTCATACACCGTACCGAGCGGATGGTCGATTTTCTCCTTGAGCTTCCATGCATAATGCGGCTCCGGTTTCTGCACATATTCCAGCAGGTCCGCGCGGCCTGCGGCCGGCGGCGCGAAGAGCGCCAGGGCCAGCAGGGGAAGACGGATGCGGCGAAGGGTGAACGCCATCATGTACACTCCGTTTTGTCTTGCCGTTCATTCGCGACACGGCGCCAGTCTACTCGATCCGAAGGCGGTTGTCACTTCCCCGCCGTTCCGCCGGCAGCATCGCTCAGGGCGCCGGGACCTCCTTCACTATCAGCCCAGCGTCCAGCTCAGAACACGCGTTGTGCAGCGAAACCATCCGCCCCGGGACGAGGTCCTTCCCCGTCACGATATCCACTTCCTCCAGGGGCGGCTGCCCGCCGAGCCGGTTGCGGATCCGCTCTCTTATTTCGGCCGCCGTGTGCAAATCCTGCGCGCGGGTTTCCCCTACCACTCGGAAAAAGCGCATGTCATGGACGGCCTGGTCGCCGGCCAATCCGCGAACATACTCGTCCGTCAGCGCTTCGACCCGCAGCACGGTTGCGTTCGCGGCCGGCTCCTTCCCCTCTGGCTTTTTCGGGGGCGTCGTCGGATCGGGCGGCTTCGAGTCTGGTTTCCTCGGGGGCTCATCCGGGTTGCGATTCCGAGTGCTGGATTCCTCTTTCGCCGTCGGCGTCGCGGCCCCGGGGCTGGTTTTCTCAGCGGGGACCGCCGTGGCAGCCGAGGCGTGACGGTTGCCGCCCATCCGAATGGCGGTGAAGACGGCGATGGCTCCGACCAGTCCGAGCACGGCGACCACCGCCACGATCCACGAGGCGTGCCGCTGCATCCATTCGTGCGGAGTCGGCGGCAAGAAGCGCGGCTGCGGAAACGCCTCCCGAGGCCGCTCGGCGTAAGGAATGTCCGCCGTCCGTCTCGCTTCCGGCGGCGGTATCGGCGGCGGCAGCGCCGGCACGGCCGGCTTCGACGGCGGCCGGGGAGATGGGGTCCGATCCAGAGACAGCTCGCCGAGCCGCTGCAGCAGCACGCCCGCGTCCGCCGGCCTTTTGTCCGCGGCCGAATCGAAGCAGGACGCGAGCAGTCGCACTTCCTTGTGGCTCATGCCGCGGCGCAGCAGACCGTCGGCCCAGCTCAGCCCGCTCGGCGCCCCGCTCGTCAGCGCGCCGGTCAGTAGCTGATACCAGATCACGCCCAGCGCATGGACGTCGTCGCGCGGGTCGGCCGGGGCGCCGGCGATCTGCTGCGGCGAAGCGTACAGCGGCGTATAAGTTCCGCGCGCCACGGTCGGGAGCGCCAACCGGGTGCGAGACGACAGCGCCTTCTCCTGCCGCAACGCTTGGCCGGCGACTAGGCCGCCGATGCCGAAGTCGGTGATGCGAAAACGGCGGACGCCGTTCGCGGCGGACTCGACGAGGATGTTGGCCGGCTTCAGATCGCGATGGACGATCGGCGGATTCAGCCGATGGGCGAAGGCGACGATTTCCGCCAGCTGCCGCATCGCCGCCGCGGCCTTCTGGGGCGTCGGCGGTTGGCCGGCGCCGTGCCATTCCTGGATCAGCTCGGTCAGATCGCCGCCGGCCACGTACTCGTATTCCAGGCAGGGCGGCTCGGCGCTGAGATACGTCCGCAGCAGCGGCACAATGCCGGGATGGCGGCCGGCGCTCTCGACATGGTCAAGCAGCCGGACTTCGTTGCGCAGGGCTTTGGCGGCCTCGGCGTCGAGGCAGAATTTGAGCGCGACCGGCGCCGCGCTGGGACGGAAGGGGTTGCGGGCCTTCCAGACCTCGCCGAAGCCGCCGACGCCCAGGAGCGTCTCCAGCTGCCAGTCGCCGACGCCGGGCCGATCGCCGGGATGGAAGCGCGGCAAGCGCGTCGGCAGGAACGGCAGCAAGTCGGCCGGTCGGCGCACCGTCCGGCCCGGCGGAACCGTGCGGCCGCTAGGATCATCCGGGCGGCGCTGCGATCGGCGGATGGCGGCCGGCACCTGCGCCAGGTAGGCCGCCAGTTCGTGGCGAAGCGCTGCCGGCCGGCCCGCCGCTTCTTCGGCGGCAATCTGCTCGGCCTGCCGGCGCAGCTCGGCGTCCGGCGTCTGGGCCAGCGCCGCGACTTCCTGGTCCAGCGCCGCCGGCGTCCGCCCCTTGTTCCACCACTTCCACACGTCGTCGGCGATGTCCGGCAGCACGTCCATAACCAGGTCGCCGAGCACGCCGCCGCCGACGGCGTTGAGGAGCGCCTTGGCGATGAATTTCAGGAGCGCGGACGGCGTTTTCATTGGCGACGCATCCCGGAGGCGATTGGCGGAGCCGTCCCGATGAACGTGTTCTGCATCTTATTCGGCGTCGGCGCTGCGTCCTTGCGCCGTGGTGCGGGCGGCTCGC
>DATKHW010000505.1:0-6823 GCA_035546275.1 Gemmataceae bacterium | reverse complement strand
CGAACGGCCAGCAGCGTCCAGAGCCGTTCGAGGAAGCCTACGCCCTTGCGGACTTTTTCAAGATACAGATACTCCGTCCCTTCGACGGCGACGGCGGTGCGGTCGATGAACGCCCGCGAGGTGACGACGTGGGTGAGGTTCATGAGCCGCGCGGCGTGGGCCAGGTTCGCGGGGCCGGTCGTCCAGTTGAGGATCACCGGCAGCTTGCCCGCCAGCGACAGGCCGAGCAGGGCGATGTCGCCGGCCACCGACGCCGGCAACAGCAAACCCACGTTCGGCGCCGGAATCTTGGCAAAGCGCTTCGCCATGATCAGCACGCCGACGAGCATCCGTTCGTAAGTCATCACGCCGGCCAGGTCGTCGGCGGCCGCCACGTCCCGCGGCGACGCCAGGGCGCGCGTCACGAACACCTCGGGGATCGTATCGCCCTTGATTTCCAGCGCCGCATCGCCGGCGGCCGGCCGGAACCACGCGGCGGGCGGCGGCTTGGCCGTCCCCTTCTCGGCAAGACCTTGCGCCAGCGCCCACATCTGGCCGAGGTTCGCCGGCACCTCTCCGCCGGAGAAGCCGAATCGCTGTTCCACCTGGAGCATCACCTCCGCGCGGTCGAGGCTGTCGAGGCCGAGCCGGTCGAGCGTGGTTTCCGGCGTCAACTCGTCCTGCGCCAGGGGCCGTTGCAGCTTGTCCGCGATGATGTGGTAGACGGCTTCCTTCGTCTCCGGCTTGATCTTGCTCAGATCGACCTCATCCAGCCGGCCCAGCTTCGGAAACTCGAATCGGCGCGGGCCGAAGAGGAAATGATGCGGAACGAAGACGGGCTGCGACTGGCCCCTGGAGTTGTACCACTCCTCGAACCAGGGGTTGATCTTCTCGCGCCGCAGCTCCGGCAGCTGAGCGCGATCCAGCCGTTCCACCGTGACGTCCACCCGCCGCCGGGGGGCGAAGAACAGGAGATTGGCAAGGAGCAGACCGATCCCGGAGAACAGCAACTTCGTGAGGTTCGGTTCCTGGCCCGTCGCTGCGAAGCTGAACGTGCTGCCCCAGACGCCGGTGGTGCGTACCAGGACGACGGTCGCTTCCGGCGCCGCTTGCAAAATGTCGGTCAGGGCGCGGGCGCCGCCCAGCACCTCGACGCTGCCGCGCTGGATGCGTCCCGAAGGCCAAAGGATGAAGTTCTCGCCCCTTTTCAGACCGTCGATGACGCAGTTGACCGCCGTCTGGGCCTGTTCCCGCGCCTGGGCGCTGGCCTTCGCATTGAGGTCAGGCACCGGCAGGGCGCGGAGCAGTTTCATGAACGGCCACAGGAGCGGGTTGCGGAACATGCCCTCGTAGACCATCGGCCGCGGTTTCAGCGTGGGCCACAGCGCGACGAGGACGTGCGGCGGGTCGATGTAGCCGGGGTGGTTCGGCAGGATGAGGACGGGGCCTTTCAGACCCCGAACCTGCTCCAGTCCGTGAACGCGCAGGCGGTAGCGCAGCGCGAGAACGCACCGGGTCAGGACCCAGAGCAGGTAGCGCAATAAGAGCATAGCGATCCTTGCTTCCGGCGTCGATTCCGGAACGCCTCACATCGGCGGAATCGATTGGCGGATCTCGTCGAGGGCCGTACGGCAGCCGAGTCGGTCGCACCAGGCGTTGACGTAGTCCCAGTCGATGCGATCGCCCTGCACGGCGATGACGGCCCGCGCGTCGTCGCTGTCCTTGGAGCGCCGGGCGAGAGACGCCCAGCGCACCTTCGTGACGATCACGTCCTCGGCCGTGGGAATGCTGACTTCACGATCCGCCAGCAGCTTCACGCGCCGCCGGCGCCGGAAACGTTCCTGATCGTGCGCATCGTCGCTCAGGCGAAACAGTTCGATCTTAAACGGTACATCGACGACGTAGATCATGTACCGCAGCGTCATCGTAACCATTTCAAACGAGGGCTGGGGATCCAAGCGGAATTGCGGCCCCAGACGCTCGGCGACTTGAACGATCGATTGGGCACCGATTTCCGCAACGAAATCCGCGTCCTTCGTTGACCGCCCAATGCCGTAATAATTGCTGGAGAACGAGCCGACCAGCATGTAAGGAATGCCAAGCGCTTCCAGCGCTTCGACGACGGCCAGGGCCGCCTGGTCGCTGGTCATGCAGACTCCTCCAACCGCCGTAGCAGTTCCAGGCGTTGGGCCAAGAGTTCCTGGATTCGCTGCTCGTCGGCGTCGGGGTATTCGTCCCGAAGTCCGTCGGCCATGATCCGGCAGGCGAGATCGAACAGCCGCGGCCCGTCGAGGAGTTTTTCCTCCGGCGGAGTCCGCCGCGCGCGCAGGACGCGCTCGCGGAACAGGGCGTCGATGAGTTCTTTCGTCGGTTCCATGTCCCCATTGTCCCCCGGCCGCGCCGGCGTGTCAATTTCAAGCGCCGCATGGTAGCGGCCTAATTTGACAGCGGACAATCTCTATCCATAGCGCCACTCTGCGCGCTGCCGGAAGGCGGGAATGGAGAAGGCCACGGCATTGAGCCGCGGCCTTCCTTTTTACGTCGCTATGCCTTGCCGTTCCGCCACTGGCCGGATGAACCTCGTCTGGCATCGGGGCGGGAGCCGTGGATCGGAAAAGGGACCGGGGCTGAGAGGTCAGGGTTTCGGCGAGGCGTCCCGCCGCTTTCGGCCGGCGACATAGAACAAATAGCCGACAAGACAACACACCGCGACAAACTCAAGTTCCGCCCAGGGATTCCCGCCATTCCCGCCATCCCCGCGAACCCAGCCACCGTTCAACCAGTAATTCTCGAAAGACTTCCAGCGGGCTGCTGTTGCTCTACTTTCCTCCTCAAATCGCTGCCTCTCCTGCATCGCTGGGCTTTGCTCTATTTTCTTAATCGCATCCTTAGCCTGTTCTTCGGTTAGGGGTTGGATGACGGCCGGCGGGGGCGCTCCCTGGCCCATCGCCTTCAGGCTGGACAGGAGCAGCAGGGCAAGCGCGGCGGCAGCGATCCCGGACGACTTCATAGGTGGTTCTCCTCTCATTCCCGGCAGTCTATCGCTGCCGGAAGAGGAAAGCAAAGGAAAAATCGCGCCAAACGCATCCAAGCCCGCTTGTGCGTCGGGAGGTTTCTTCAAATTAGGCCACTACCTGCCGCATCCTCTCTGCGGATCGTAATCGTTCTTCTCCAGCGCATATTTCACCGCCGGCTCCTCGAATCCGGGAAGACGAAACTCCTCCACGCACCGCAGCCCCACCTTCTCCATCACGCGGGTCGAAGCCCGGTTGCCGACCAGGGCCACCGCGACCACGCACGCCGTGCCCAACCGGGTGAAGGCGTCATGAACCAGGCCGCGCGATCCCTCGCTGGCGTATCCCTTGCCCCACGCCGACCGCCGCAAACGATAGCCCAGCTCCACGTCCTCGGCCCGGAATCCCGCCTCCGCCGCGAAGCGGTAAGCCAGACCCGGCCGCAGCAGAATCCACCCCAGGAACGCCCCGCCCGCCTTCTCCACGACCGCATAGACGCCGTAGCCCGGATGCTCCGCATAATACGGGATATTAACCGTCTGAATACGGCTTCGGTACGCTTCCACGTCCCCCAACTGGTATGGCCCGAGATAGCGCATCACTTCCGGATCGCTGTCCAGCTCGAACAGCGATTCGGCGTCGGCCTCGGTGAACTCGCGCAGGATTAGCCGCGGCGTTTCCAGGCGGATTTTCATCAGCATCCTCCCCGCGGCGCTCTGTAACGGCCGTGTAACGCCGTCCAAACGCCCTGCTGGTTCGTCGTATAGCATGGAAAGCGAGACGGCCCGACGGCCGGGCCGGTTTCTTCACGTCCCCTGTTCCCAGGAGCCTCATCATGCTGCGCCGAAGCTACGTCGCCGGTTCGGCTCTCGTCGTCCTCGCCGCCGCGCTGCTCACCCTGCGCGCCGAAGACCCCAAGCCGGCCGACAAACCCGCCGCCCCCGACGACAAGACCGCCAAGGCCGACGTCCCCGTCGATATCCTGGCGTCGGTTAAGGAATGGAACTCCGACAAGTTCACCGCGCCGCCCACCCAGTTCCGCCAGGGAACCGTGACTCCGCGGCCGATGGACGAGAAAATCACTTCGCCCACGAAAAACGGCTTCACCATCCAGCTGCCGAGCGGCGCCCCGATTCCGACGCCGAGCGTCTACAAGGGCCGCGTCTTTGTCAGCGGCGGCTTCCACAGCCGGGAGTATTATTGCTTCGACGCGGAAACCGGCAAGCCGGTCTGGGGCGTCAACCTCGACGACGACGGCCCGACCTCGGCCGCCTGCCAGGACGGCGTCATCCTCTTCAACACCGAGTCCTGCACCATCTTCGCCCTGGACGCCGAGACCGGCAAGCAGCTCTGGTCGCTGTTCCTGGGCGATCCGCTGACCAACACGCCGACCATCGCCAACGGCAAGGTGTTCACCGCCTACCCGGCCCTCGGCGCCGTCGCCCAGAACGGCCCCAACGGGGCAGGTAAGAATGTGCCGCCCTGCTCGCACGTTCTGGCTGCTTTCGATCTGAAAACGGGCAAAATCCTCTGGCAGCGCTGGATCGACAGTGACGTGATGTCGGCCCCTGTGGCGGTGGACAAGGAGCTGTACGTCACTTCGTTCGGCGGCGTCGTTTACAAGCTGAACCAGGACGACGGCACGGTGCTGTCGGCGGTGCGGAGCCGGGCGACGTCGGCCCCGGTGGTGGTCGGCGACCGCGTCTTCCTGACGCGGCGGGCCGACGGCGTTCAGGGGGACGTGGGCGAGGCCGTGGCCGGCGACGACCGCAACAAGCTGACCGAGGTGGCGTCCGGCGCCCGGAAGGATGCGCCCTACCTGGACAAGAAAGTGCAGGACCAGGCCGACAACAAGGGCAAGGCGGCCGCTCTGGACGCCGGCAACGGCTTCGCCGGCGGCGCCCCGGCCGCGGCCAATCCGACGGCCGCAGGGGGCAACGTCGGCCAGTCGAACGTGTCGTCGATGCAGGCGTTTCAGGGTTCGCGGATCTTGAATTACGTCGGCAAGAACTTCAATTGCATGGGCGACGAGATTGTGTGCAGCGACCCGGCCACCGGCGAGAAGCGCTGGTCGGTGAAGCTGGAAGGCGACCTGAAAAAGGAAGGCGGCCACCTGGCGTCGCCTCCGGCCGCAGCGGGCGGTCAGCTGTTCCTGACGACGCTCAAGGGCGAGGTCTTGCGGGTGGACCCGGCCGATGGCAAGATCACGGCCCGCTACGCCGTGGATTGTCCGGTGCGCTACCAGCCGGCGGTGGAGGGCGGCAAGATTTACGTCGGCACGGAAACCGGCAAGGTGGTATGCATCGACGCCGGCGACGCGAAGTACACCGGCTGGCCGTGCTGGGGCGCCAACGCGGCGCATACGGGGCTGGCGGCGGAGAAGTAATTGCGGCATGTCGCTTGTGCATCAGCCCCGGAGGGGCGGCGGCGAATAGCCAGGGGCGAAACCCCTGGACGGCCGAGGCGGGCCGCGCTCCCATTTCATTCAGCCCCGGAGGGGCGGCAGAATCGCCGCGATTGAGGCTGTTCTGCCGCCCCTCCGGGGCTAATCTAAGAATGCATCGGGCCTCGCCCCAGGGGCTGACGCCCCTGGCTATTCCCCGCCGCCCCTCCGGGGCGAAGAGACTTCGCGGCAAACGGGAAAACCATGAGTCGCGTCTTGTCCGCCGCCAGCACGGAAGCCAAAGGCGCCGTCGCCGAGTTGTTCGAGAACACGCCGCCCGTGCTGGTGGAGATGCGCTTTCCGAGCGCCGGCGCGTCGCCGGACTGGCATCTCTGCGAGGATGAGGAACAGCTGAAGCAGATCATGGAAAGGTTGGGGCCGGGGGCGGAGCTGCATCTCAGCAGCGTTTGGGATCTCAAGAATATCAAAGGCGCGCTTTGTCTGAGAAAAAAGTAAAACGCCAATCCTGCGCACACGGGGCTGGCGGCGGAGAAGTAGGACCTGCGAATGCAATGCCACAGCCTCCAAGGGCTGGGAGTCTTTCGATCCCTTTGGGGGAAGAAGCTCCCAGCCCTTGTTGTTTTCGGAACCCTGATTGGCAGACGCGTTTTTCAGGGGCGAACATAAACCGTGGAACGCCCATCCTGCACTACTATCCAGCGCCTGTTCGTTTCTGGAAGACGGCGACCGGATGCTTAACATACCCGGAGCGTCGCTCCGGGCCGCCCTCTCCGCATCCCCTCGCCCTAAAAGGATCGGCGATTCATGGTATTTCAGGCGAATTTGAATCTCTCCACCCGCCGTCACGGCGAGATGCACGACCTCACCGAACAGGTCGTCGCCCTCGTCGCCCGCTCCAAGGTCCGCACCGGCGTCGTCCATGTCTTCGCCGTCGGCAGCACCGCCGCGGTCGGCGTCATCGAGTTCGAGCCGGGGCTGCGGCAGGACCTGCCGGCGACGCTCGATCGCCTCATGCCGCCCAGCCGCGACTACGGCCATGAGCAAACGTGGCACGACGGCAACGGCCATTCCCATCTCCAGGCCACCGTGCTCGGGCCGTCGCTGTCGGTCCCCGTCGCCGACGGCAAACCGGTCCTCGGCACGTGGCAGCAAATCTTTCACCTGGAATGCGACATCCGGCCGCGCGACCGCCAGGTGGTCGTCACCGTGATGGGCGAGTGAACCCAGCGCGGCCGGGACCTGTGGATTCTCACCGGAGGACGATTATGTTCATCCACGCTGCGTGTTCCCTCGCCGTCGCCCTGTCGTCGTTGGCCGCCGACCCGCCGGCGGACAAAGGGCCCGCCGACCTGCAAGGGGCGTGGCGGCTGGAGACGCTGAAGATCGGCGGAAGGGACTTCGAATTCGGCGCCGCCCACCCGCGCTG
>DATKHW010000504.1:0-6708 GCA_035546275.1 Gemmataceae bacterium | reverse complement strand
TCGGCTGAACGCGCCCCGAACGACCCAATGCCGGATTGATCTCGCGAGAGAACATCACGCTTCTCCTTCCCATTTTTGCTATACCGCCGTCGCTCCTTTCGAGGTACCGCCGTTTCCGGCGAAGCCTCCTCCGATTACTTTGATTCGTCCCGGGCCGCGCACGAGTACGCGGCGGACGAACCTCGGCGCCCTTATATCGGCCAGACGGATCGACGTTCTTTAACGCGGCCATGAAATTTCTCGGAGCCTTCCCCATTAACCGGGATGCGGCCGGCTCCGATTCATATGACAAGGGCAGCCCTCGTCCTCTCCCTCTCTGCTGGATAGGGGAGGGAGCGGACGGGGGCGGTCTCCTTGACCGAGGCGCGCGTGAATCAACCCATCAACGAAAAGGGCTGGGGCGGCGCCATGAGCTGGCTGGCCCGGCCGCGCAAGCTGGGCTGGACCGACATCCTGTTCCTGCTCGTCGTCGTCGCCCTCGCCATGGGAATATTCAACGCCGCCAAGGAATGGGGCACGCCGCGCAGTCAAACGGAGGAGCCGACGATCGACTCCTCCGTCTGGGCCTTGCCGCTTTACACGTTCTACTCTCTGATGCGCGGCCTGATCGCCTACGCCCTCTCCCTGCTGTTCACGCTGGTTTACGGTTACTGGGCGGCCAAGGATCGCGTCGCCCAGCGCATCCTCATCCCGCTTCTCGACATTCTCCAGAGCATCCCCGTTCTCGGGTTCGCCCCGAGTCTCATCCTGGTGTTCGTCGCCCTGTTCCCCCACAACAACGCCGGTTTGGAGATGGCGGCCATCATCGCCATCTTCACAGGGCAGGCGTGGAACATGACGTTCAGCTTTTACCAGTCGGTGCGCTCGGTGCCGAGCGACATGCAAGAGGCGGCGACGGTTTACCGCTTCAGTTGGTGGCAGCGCTTCAAATGGGTGGAATTGCCGTTTTCGATGATCGGACTGATCTGGAACAGCATGATGAGCATGGCGGGCGGCTGGTTCTTCTTGGCCACGGTGGAAGGCCTAGAGATCGGCGGCCGAAAGTTCTGGCTGCCCGGCATCGGCTCGTACATCCACGCCGCGTCCACCGGCAAGGAATGGAACTGGACCGCCATCGGCCTCGGCGTCCTGGCCATGGTGGTGATGATCGTGGCGCTGGACCAGTTGCTGTGGCGGCCGGTGGTGGCCTGGGCCAAGAAATTCCGCGTCGAGGAAGGCGGCGCCCAGGAAGAAACGACGTCGTGGTTCCTTAACTGGCTGCGGCGGTCGCGGCTGATTGGGCTGCTCCGCGATTCCCTCGGCGGCCTGCTCCAACGCAAAGAGCGCAAGAAGACCGCGGAAGCGGCGCCGGCCGCCGTGGTGGATCCGACGCAGCAGTCCTCGGTCGCGGTCTGGTTGTCGCGCGGGCTATTTGTCGTGCTCGTCGGCATATTGATCTACGGGGCCTGGCAGCTCGTGCAGCTCATTCTCGAATTCAAGCATCCCGGCGATTGGGGCGCTCTGGTCCTCGACGCCCTTTGGACGTTGTGCCGGGTTCTGGTCGCGGTGGTGATCGGGACGCTCTGGACGGTCCCGGTCGGGCTGGTCATCGGCCTGTCGGCCCGGCTGTCGCGCCTGCTGCAGCCCGTGGTGCAGGTTCTGGCTTCGTTTCCGTCGCCGTTGCTCTTTCCCATCGTGATCCTCGGCCTGCAGGCGGCGACGCGGGGGCTTGGCGGCAAGGAGGACGACCCAACCGTGCTGGAGTGGGGCAGCATTTTCTTGATGCTGCTTGGTACGCAATGGTACATCCTGTTCAACGTGATCGCCGGGGCGATGGCGGTGCCTGCCGATCTGAAGGAGGCGGCGCGCAGCTACAACATCACCGGCTGGCGGCGCTTCCGCGTCCTGTATTTCCCGGCCCTGTTCCCCTATCTGGTCACTGGCTGGGTGACGGCGGCCGGCGGCGCCTGGAACGCCAGCATCCTGGCGGAATACGACTACGACAGCTCGGGGCTGGTGGCGCACGGCCTGGGCGCCGATATCATGGAAGCGGCGGCCGGCTGGAGGCGGCCGAGTCAGGACCCGCAGGACGACCCGACGGACCCAGCGAACCTGGCGGTCCTGGGCGCCAGCACAACGGGGCTGTTAGGCTCGCCGCTCGGGCCGGCGCCGCTGCTGGCGGCTTCCATCGATTTCCCACGCACCCGGCCCAACTACGCCATGCTGGCGGCCAGCGTCCTGATCATGTCCACCGTGGTGGTCGTGTTCAACCGCGCCGTGTGGCGGCGGCTGTATCACCTCGCCGACAAACGCTATTCCATTACGCGATGAAAGGGCCCAACCCATGGCGACCGACCTGTGCGAGGTGAAGGGCGTCTGGCAGCAGTTCCCTCAGCCCAACGGGACGCCGCTGCGAGTACTGGAAGACGTCAACTTGGCGGTGCGGCCCAACGAGGTCATCGCCCTGCTCGGCCCGTCCGGCTGCGGCAAATCGACCATCCTGCGCATCATCGCCGGCCTCATCAAGCCGACGCGCGGCGAGGTCTTTTATCATGGAACGCCTCTGCCCGGTCTGAATCCGGGCGTGGCCATCGTTTTTCAGAGCTTCGCTCTGTACCCGTGGATGACCGTGCAGGAAAACATTCGGACGGTGTTGCGGGCGGAGGGCGTGACCGGGCCGACGGTGGCCGAACGAGCGGACAAGGCCATCCGCATGGTCGGCCTGAGCGGCTTCGAGGAGGCCTATCCGCGCGAGCTGTCCGGCGGCATGAAACAGCGCGTCGGCATGGCCCGGGGCCTGTCGGTGGACCCGGAAATCCTGCTCATGGACGAGCCGTTCAGCCACGTGGACGCGCTGACGGCGGAAAGCCTCCGGGCGGAAATTCTCGATATCTGGTCGGCGCGCAAACAACGGCTTTCGTCGATCCTTCTTGTCAGTCATGACATCAAGGAGGTGGCGTACATGGCGGATCGGATCGTGATCCTGGCGGCCAACCCCGGCCGGGTGCGCACGATCGTGGACAACAAGCTGCCCCGGCCGCGCGATTACCGGTCGCCGCAGCTTTTGAACCTGGTCGATCGGTTGCACGAGGTCATCACGCACAGCGAAATGCCCGACGTGGCGGCGGCGTCCGGCCCGCAGCCGACGGCCCCGGTCTACGAACCGCCGCCGGCGGCGATGCCGAGCGAGGTGGTCGGTCTGCTGGAATACCTGGACGCCCGCGGCGGCAAGGAAGACATTTACCGCATCGGCAGCGACACCAACCGCGAATACGGCCACGTCATCAACATCGTCAAGGCGGCGGAGATGATGGACCTGGTGGACACGCCGAAGCGGATGGTGGTGCTGGAGCCGGACGGCATGGCGTTCGTGACGGCCAGCCCATCGGACCGGCAGGCGCTGTGGCGGCAGCACCTCATGCGCTTGCGGCTCTTCCACGACGTGTACGAGGCGATGAAAAAACAGCCGCGGCATGAAATCGACGACGACTTCGTGCGCGACCTGATCGCCTTGCACATGCCGCAGGAGAGCAACGACCGCGTTTTCCAGACATTTCTGCAATGGTCGCGCTTCGGCGACCTGTTCGAGTACGACGAGGCGACGGAGAAGTTATCGCTGGCGGAGGAAACGGCCGGTGGCGGCGCCGCAGCATGAAAGGACCGGCCCGATCCGCCCGCCTCCCTCAATTGTGGCATGGTCTCCAGACCATGCCACAACAGAAGACGCCGCTATTTCGCCTCCACGCCGAAATCGCCCGCCAGGTTGCGCCAGCAGCTGTGGATGTGGTTGGCCGGGTTGTTCGCGCTGTCCGCCTGTACGTCCAGGAATTCGATCACGAAGGTCGGCCCCTGGACGTGATAGGTGTAAGGCTTGCCTGGCTTGTCGTCCTGACGGCAGAAGGCGAAGTAGATCTTGTCCACGCCGGCCTCCCGCACGCGGGCCATCTGGGCCGACGCCACCTCGGCGGGCATCCGGTTCGCATAGGCCTGGACGAGCTTAAGCACCGTGTTGCGCTGCTTCTCGTTCATCTTCGACGCCGGCAGGCCGACCGGGTCGCCGACGTTGGTTTTCGGTTTGGCCTCCTCAATCTCCGCGAACTGCTTCGGCTGCGACGCGGTCTTGCGCTGGTCGTCGTCCAGCGAGGTGAACAAGTCCTTGGCGTAATCCTCGGCCTCCGGCAGCGTGCGCAGCCCCTTCTGGTCGCCGTCCATCACTTGGGCCGGGTTCGCCCCAAAGAAAGCCGGCGTGGAGGAAATCACCTTGGCGTCTTCCAGCGTGAAGTTCAGCGACAGGTGATGGCCCTCGACCCTCCAGCCCCACTTCCCTGTCTTGGCCGGTTTGCCGAAGATGGTGACGAAGTACCACTCCGGGTTGCGGACATTGGCCCCGTTCTTCTCCAGGTCGTGGAGAATGTTTTCGAGACTCATGATGGTGATCGCCTTGTTGTACCCGTCGTCGCTGGCGCCGGTCTTCAGCAGATCGCGGGCGGCGTCCTTCTCGGCGTCCGTCATTTCGTCCAAACGCAGCCCTTTGCGGAGCGGTTTCTTGTCTTTTTGCCAGGGGACGAAGTGCCAGTCGGTGCGTTCCGGGTCGTCGAAAGCGAACAGGGCCTTGCCCTTCTGGTCGTCGTTGAGCATTCCGACCAGTTTGTCGGCCGCCGCGGCCATTTTAACGCCGACCGATGCGGTCGGTTCCTCCACGGCCTGGGCCGTGCCCCAACCGGCCTGCTTAGTCCACCAGGCCGCGGCCGCGAGAACGGCCAGCACGCCGACTGCCAGCACTAATCGCCTGAGCGTCATGATTTCCCCCTGATTTAGCGGCTTTTCCTTGCACCGGCGCCGGGCGCCACAATGGACTGCCTGCTTGTCGGTCTTGCCACGGCGCTCCGTCATCGTATGAGAAGAGGACCGCGGCCGCCGCACGAAAATACTGCTCAGAGAGGGCTTGCTGTTCTATCGTTTCGCCCTCGCGCCATTGCTGCGAATAATGTGGCCCAATGCACGCAGCGCATCGTTGACCGACTCGGCGTTAGGAAACATCGCCGCCACGTCCGGGGCAAGCACCACCACGTTCGTGCCCTGAACACAGCGATTGGCGTATTTGCCTCGTGCGCCCTTGCCGAAATCATACTCGTCTTGCAGGTCAGGATCACGTTTTCCCTTTGTCGCCTTCTTCATACTCTTTCCTCTCTCGGCGAGCAGCAACCCGTGCGCTGATAATGCGGATCTTGTCGCCCCGTCGGTGAAAGCCGCCACAAGGAGTCGGCCGCGATGGGATTCGCCCAATGTGATGAAGCGGTCTTCCTCTTCGGAATGTACCGGGTCTGGGATCGTAAGGGCAAGTGGATCGCCAAAAACGGAACTGGCCTCCTCACAGGAAGCGCCATGCTTCTTGCGGTTCCCTTTCGCTTTGTCCGCGTCCCAGTCGAACTCCAGACTCATCATCCGTCTCCATCTGCCGTCCGGAGCTTACTGTGCAACCGCGTTCGACGACCGCCTGCTCGCGCAGACGTCGATGAACAGACCGCCGCCTAAAGTAGCACGGCGGGCCGGTGGGAGAAACGAGATTCTCCCGCCGGCCCGCCGCATCCGCCGCATGTGGACCGCAACCGATAAGAGCTTACCGCGGTCGATCGCGGATCTCGTTGAGTCGCTCCCGCGCCTCGCCCTGCACGCGCTCCAATGCAGCGCTCACCGCGGCCCGCGATGGGTGATTCTGCCGTTCCAGTTTCGCCCCTTGCACGAAGTCCTCGAAGGCCTCGCGGTCGCCCTGCATTAGGCGCGACAGACCGAGATAGTAGTAATAGCGGGCGTCTTGACCGTCGTGTTCCACCGCCGTCAGGAACTCCTGCTCCGCCTTTTCGTACTCCCGATCGTTGAACCACTGCAAGCCGGCCGCGTAGTGCTGCGCCGCCCCCAACGGGTCGGCCACGGTCTTCGACGTCGGCCGCTTCAGAGCCGGATGGCCCTGCACGATGGCCTGCAGCACCTCGGCCTGTTCCTGGCTGATGTGCGGACGAAGGCCATCCACATAGGTGTTCAAGGCGTCCGTCCACGCTTCTTCAATCGCCAGAGCCTGGGCGCGGGCCTCGAAAGGCGCGTCGCCCTTGATCGACAGAATCTGATCCGCCAGCTTCAGCGCCTCCGTGGCGGCGGCGTCGAGCTGGGCCTGTCCGCCGTGCGACTGCGGCATCAGCACACGGGCGCGGGCCGCGCGATAACGGGCGCCGTCGGAATCCAGATCGGGGTGACGCTTCAGCGCCTCGCCGTAATCGTCGGCCGCGTTGACCCGCTTGTCCAGCGCCTCGGCGATGCGGCCGCTGAGATAAAAGGCCTCGGCCGAGTCGCCCGCCTTCGCCTTCTCCGCGTCGGCGACGGCGGCGGCCACGTCCGCATCGTTCTCCTGCACGCGCCCCTCTCCGCGCGCCAGCGCCGCATTCAGGTGCAGCGCGCCCCGCTCAGCCAGCAGGCGCGGCTGGTCAGGCGCTGCGGCCAGCGCCTGATTGAGCATGTTCAGGGCCTCGCCCCTGCGGCCGGCGGCACGGAACTCTTCCGCCCGTTCCGCATAGTAGGCCGACGGGTGCTTCGTTTGCTGAATCCAATCACCCATCCAATTACCATTCGACTCCGGTAAATCCTTTATTTCCTTCCGCGACAGTTCAAACTCCGCCTCGGCGGCGGCATAGTCCCCGCTGTTCCGCAGGGCCATTCCCTTGACGGCGTGGGCAA
>DATKHW010000503.1:0-2698 GCA_035546275.1 Gemmataceae bacterium | reverse complement strand
ACCATCACCGGCGGGCTGACGCCGCGCCGCTCGCCGCTTCGTCAGCCGCATTTCCATTGCACCGCCGCCCGCGCGGCAGTACTCTCGGCAGAGGAAAGGACGCACATCCTGGGGAGTACCGCCAATGGCCCGTCTTTCTTCCGCCGTGGTGCTGGCCGCGCTGCTCCTGCTGGCCCCGGCGTCGGCGGCCGCCGACAGGGACGAAGCGCCCCGCACCGACTCGCACGGCGACCCGCTGCCGGCCGGCGCCCTGGTGCGGCTGGGGACGGTGCGCTGGCGGGCCTGCGCCGACTTCCTGGCGTTCCTGCCGGACGGCAAGACGCTGCTTACCGGGGAATACAACTACGGATCGGGCAGCCTGGTCCGCTTCTGGGACACGGCGACCGGCAAGGAGAACGCGAGCTTCCACGTGCCCGGTGCAATGGAACCTTGCGCTCTTTCCCCGGACGGCAAAATGCTGGCGATGCAGGCGATTCATGATACGAATATCATTCGCCTGGTGAGCGTGCCCGGCGGCAAGGAATTCCGGCGGATCGAGGCGAAAGGCGAGTTAGGGTTGCAGGCCGATGTCACGCCGCTAGGCTTTTCTCCAGACGGCAAGATGCTGGTCGGCTACGACGGCGCCTCGATCCGCCTTTTCGACGTGGAAACGGGCAAAGACATCCTCCACCCAGCGGGCTTCGGCGTCGATCGCCTCCCGACGGCGTTATCCCCGGACAGCAAGCGGCTGGCCTGTGTCGTGGAGGACGGCGCGCTTTGCGTCATCGAAATCCCCTCCGGGAAACCAGTTTTCAAACAACGGCTGCGGAAAATTCCCACGGTGCTTCTGAACCCGAGCTTCTCCCCTGACGGCAAGAACATCGCCTGGTTCGGGGAAGACGAGAAGACGTTCGGGCTCTGGGACGCCGCTTCCGGCAAGCCGGTTCGCCAGTTCCGCGGGTCCGTGGATAGGGTCGAAACCCTCCAGTTTTCGCCGGACGGCAAGCACATCGCCGCGCGCTGCTATCGGGAGGCACACGAGTGGTCGATCGGCCTCTGGGACGCTGAGACGGGCAAGGAGCTTCGCCAGCTTGTGCCGCCCAGCCGCATTGTCGGCCCATTCGCCTTCTCGCCCGACGGCAAGCGGCTGGCCGCCTGCGACGACAGGGACGGCGTCGTCCACGTGTGGGACGTGGAAACCGGCGAGGAGGTTTCCCGGGTCGGTGAACATCAGGGTTCCGTCTGTTCCGTGGCGTTCTCGCCTGACGGGCGGACGGCGTTCACCGGATGTATGGATCGGGTCATCCGCGTGTGGGACGCGGACAAAGGCGTCGTGGAGCGCCGGTTCGAGGTCGGCGAAGGTGGTGCACTCTTCTTCCACATCGTCTTCTCCCGCGACGGAACGACGGCGGCCACAGGAGATTCGGAAGGTTTTACGGATATCTATAACTTGGTTTCCGGCAAGGAGAGAGTGCGCCTAAACGGAGAGGGGGGCGACCTCCGCCGCGTCGCACTGGCGCCCGACGGGAAGACTCTGGCGGCAAATGGAGAGTTCAACGGCGTTCAGTTGTGGGATGCACAGAGTGGCAAAAAGACTTTTCGGCTCGGCGAAGAAACAATTCAGCATTTCGCCTTTTCTTCCAACGGAAAAGCGCTCGTCGTTGCAAGCGTAATTCCCAATCTGAACCACACCCGAATGCTCGTTTGGGACGTAAGGACCGGGAAGCAGCTCCATGAATGGTCGGTGCCGCATCTGCCACTATTAGACGTTCAATTCTCGCTTGACGGCAAGCTCGTTGCAACGACGGATTTGCTGGAAGTGAGCCTGTGGGACCCAGGCACTGGCAAGGAGTTGTTGCGCTGCAGCGCGAGGGACACGCCGGACGACGGCGCGCTGTGTACCATCGCCTTCTCGCCCGACGGCCGGACGCTGGCCGCCGGGACCACCAACGGGCCGATCTACCTCTGGGAGGTCAGCACGGCGAAGCTGCGGATCGTCCTCACGGGCCATCAGAATGGCGTCACCTCCCTGGCCTTCTCGCCGGACGGTTCCCGCCTCATCTCCGGCAGCCACGACACGACCGCCCTGATCTGGGACCTGACCGGCTTGGCCGACGAAAAGGCTTCGCAAACCCTGACGCCGGAACGTCTGGCGTCGCTGTGGGACGATCTGGCGGACGGCGACGCCGGCACGGCGTGGCACGCCGGCTGGCAGCTGACGGCCGATCCGTCGGCGAGCGTGGCGTTCCTGCAAAAGCATCTGCGGCCGGCGGCGGTGGACGCGGAGCGGATCGCCCGGCTGCTGGCGGACCTGGACTCCGAGGACTTCGAGGCGCGCGAGAAGGCGTCGGGGGAGCTGGCGGCGCTGGGCGAGGTGGCGGGGCCGGCGCTGCGTCGGGCGTTGGAGGACAAGCCTTCGGCCGAGGCGCGGCAGCGTCTGGAAGAGCTGGTGCGTCGTCTCGGCGGACTGGTGACGGATGCGGAACAGGCTCGCGTCCTGCGCGGCGTCGAGGTGCTGGAACACATGGGCACGGCGGACGCCCGGCGGTTGCTGGAGGAGCTGGCCGAGGGCGCGGAGGGATCGCGTCAGACGCGGGAAGCGAAGGCGGCGCTGGAGCGGTTGGCTGAGCGCCTACCTCATTAAAGTCGGCGTGATTGCGGCGTCCTGGTGTGGCCGGGGCTGGAGTCTTCGGAAGCCCCGGCCTGCTTTTCCAGGGGA
>DATKHW010000502.1:0-2170 GCA_035546275.1 Gemmataceae bacterium | reverse complement strand
TCCATTACGATCAAGCAGACGCGCCAGTGGGCGGACATGAAGCAGCCCATCGCCGTGCAATCGATCGTCGCCGAGATGCCGGGCCAGCAGAATCAGCCGCCCACGCAGATCGTCATCAACAACAATCAGCCGATCAACCTGAATCCCGACCAGGCGGAGGCGAAATTGCCGGTGGCCGTCGGCGTCAACGTGCATCCCGGCGTCTACACCGTCGTACTGCGGTCCTCCCTGTTGAACTATCCGTTCGTCCGCGACCCGATGGCCAAGAACAAGCAGCCGACGCCGATCAACCTCGTCGAGCCGTCGCTGCCCCTGACGATCACCGTTTTGCCGCGCACCGTCGGCACATTGTCGCTGGCGACGCCGAACCCGTCGGTCAAGGCCGGCGGTCAGGTTGAGGTCGTGGTCAAGGTTGCTCGCCTGTGGGACTACGCCGGCGAGTTCAAGGTGTCGCTCGTTTCGCCGGCCAACGTCAAGGACGTGTCGGCCGCCGAGGTCGTGATCCCCGCCGGCAAGGATGAAGCGACGCTCGTGCTGCAAGCCCCGGCCAACGCCCCGCCCGGAGGCCGCAACGACCTAATCGTCCGCGCCGTGGCGATGGTTCACGGCGACACCGCGACGACCCAGGAAGTGAAGTTCAATCTCAACGTGACGAAATAGTCCGCCGGTGGACTTTCGAGGAGATTTCGGATGCGTTCCCGCCTTTTGCTCTGCTTGCCCGCCCTGCTGCTCCCCGCCGCGGCCTTCGCCGCTGACGAGGAGCCCAAGCCGATTGCGATCGTCGAGCTGAACCGCAAGGACGCGGTGCTGTACGACAAGGACATCGAGCCGATCCTCAATGACAAATGCTCCACCTGCCATAACAGCGTCAAGTCGGAAGGCAAGTTGGACATGTCCTCCTATGAGACGCTGATGAAGGGCGGCGGCCGCGGCAGCCCGATCGTTCCCGGCGCCTCCGCCGGCAGCTTGCTCATCAAACTGTGCGGACGCACCCAGAAGCCGACCATGCCGCCCAAGCGCGAAACGCCGCTCACGCCGGAACAATTGGCCGTGGTCAAACTGTGGATCGACCAGGGCGCCAAGGCGCCGACAGGCGCGCCGACGCATCTCCGGCCGAAAGTCGTCGTCTCACTGCCGCCGGCCAGCGTGGACCCGGTGCGCGGCATCGCCGTCAGCCCGGACAAGTCGGCCGTCGTCGCCTCGCGCGGCAACCAGATACACGTTTACGACGCCGGTTCCGGCGCCTACATCCGCAGCCTCATCGACCTGGACCTCAAAACGCCCGACGGCAAGCCGGTCCAGGCCGCCCACCTGTCGCTGGTGGAGTCGCTGGCCTACAGCCCCGACGGCAAGATCATCGCCAGCGGAGCGTACCAGGAAGTCATCCTTTGGGACGCTCAAACGGGCAAATTGCGGAAGCGCGTCACCGGCTTCGCCGATCGCGTCGGCGCCCTGGCCTTTTCCAACAACGGCAAGCTGCTGGCCACCGGCGGCGGCGCC
Organism: Gemmataceae bacterium; assembly: GCA_035546275.1. GTDB lineage: Bacteria > Planctomycetota > Planctomycetia > Gemmatales > Gemmataceae > UBA4732. The sequence goes on along the minus strand of DATKHW010000502.1, from coordinate 670 downwards.
CCGACGGAGGACGGCGAGGTCAAGGTCTTTGATGTGAACAGCGGCGACCTGGTCTTCGAGATCAAGAACGGCCACAGCGACACGGTTTTCGGCGTCAGCTTCAGCCCCGACGACAAGGTGCTGGCCACCTGCGGCGCCGACAAGTTCGTCAAGACCTGGGAAGTGCCGACCGGCAAGCCGCTCAAGGTGTTCGAGGGCCACACGCACCACGTGATGGACGTCGGCTGGAAAAGCGACGGCAAGTTCCTCGCCAGCTGCAGCGCCGATTTGACCATCAAGGTATGGGCCTGGGACACGGGCGAACAGGCGCGCACCATCGCGATGCCCATGAACAGCAAACAGCTGACGCGACTGCTTTTCATCGGCAAAAAGCCGGAATGCATCACGGTCAGCGGCGACGACCAGATCAAGGTCTGGAATGTGGACCAGGGCAACAACACGCGCAGCTTCGGCGGCGGCGGCACGGACTTCCTTTACGCGGTCGGCGTCAGTCCCGACGGCGCCGTTGTGGCCGCAGGCGGCGAAGAGGGCGTCGTGCATCTGTACAAGGGCGACAGCGGCCAGCTCATCAAGGACCTGTTGCCTCCGGGCGCCGCGCCGCCGGCGCCGCCGGAGGCGCCGAAGAAGTGACGGGGGGGCCATCCGGGCGGGCGAGAAGGCGAGTGGACCT
>DATKHW010000501.1:0-12912 GCA_035546275.1 Gemmataceae bacterium | reverse complement strand
GTCTTTCCACAATCCGTCAGGCTCCCCGGCTTCCATAAGTTCCTCGCGCACCTCGCGCGGCACGACGTATCCCTGTCGCTGGGCTCGACGAACAACCTGGTCCGCGATGCCTTTCAGATTGGCCGCGATCATGGACAATGCCTCTGGTACGGCGGAGTTTTGCTGCCGGAAGAAGTGTAGCACGCTTTCCGCCGTCTCGCGGCATACGAGCCGGAAGCCTAAGAGCGTCCGGAAGAACAGGAGTCTGGAACTGTGATTTTAGAGTTCCAGACTCCTGTTCTTCCGGACGCTCTACGGAGCGGAGGCGACGCCGTCGATTGCGCTTCCGGCTCGTGGGGCGCCGATTTAGACCACTGCCTTGAGGGCGGCCAGCGCGGCGTCGTAGTTGGGCTCGCTAGTCACTTCGGGGACGTACTCGGCGTAGGTAATGACGCCGTTCTTGTCCACTACAAAGATCGCCCGCGTCAAGAGCGGCAGCGGCAGGCTCTCGATCAGCACGCCGTAGTTCCTTCCGAACGAGTGATTGTGGACGTCAGACAGCGTTTCCATGTTGGAAATTCCGGCGGCGCCGCAGAAGCGGTCTTGGGCGAACGGCAGGTCGAGGCTCACCGTGTAGGCGGCCACCTTATCCTTGTGGCCGGCGAGGGCGTCGTTAAACTTCTTGGTTTGGGTGCTGCACACGGGGGTGTCCAGCGAAGGGACTACGCTGAACAGCCGGGTTTTGGCCGGCGTGTCGGCCAACTTCGCCGCCGCCAACCCTTTCTTCAGGACCTCGAAGTCGGGGGCCTTGTCGCCGGCCTTGAGCGCTTGGCCGGCCAGCTTCACGGGGTTGCCCTTGAACGTGACTGCGATCGGCATGTCGATGTTCTCCTTGGATTGCGGTTACCGGGGGTCAGGATAGGGCGGGGAGGCGGGAACGTCAAACGGCGGTCAGTTGGCGCTGAAATCGGGCGGGAACTTGCGCACCGGCGGCGCGGCGTTGGCGTCGAGATGGGCCACCAGGCGCCGGGCGCGCTCCTCCACGTCGGCGTCCTCCAGCAACCGCTGCTTCAGGTCCACCGCCAGCGGCAGCGCGAAGCTGAACACATCGCACAGCGCCCCCAGCGTTAAATCGCTATGCAGCAGCTTCTCCAGCTGATCGAGGGCGGCGCCCTGCGCGACGAACCAGCGCTCCACTCCCAAACCCAGCCGGCGGCGCAGGTCGCGGGCCGTGTGCAGCGACGCCACCTCCTCTTCCGGCGCCAGCCGGACCTTCGCCACGCGGTAAAGGCGATCCGCCTTCAGCTCATTGTCGACATGTGCGCGGGCCATGCCGTGCAAGAGCAGGTTCCATCGGCCGTCCGGCAGACGCTGCTCCTGATGAATCTTGCCGAGGCAGATCATCGGATAAATCGGAGGGGTTTTCTGATAAGCCTTTTCCCAACCTGGGCGCAGCAGGGCCATGCCGATGAGACGGTCGCTTTTTAGGGCGTCGTCCATCAGCTGGCGATAGCGATCCTCGAAAATGTGCAGCGGCTGAACGACGTGCGGAAACAGGACGAGATTGGGCAACGGGAACAGCCGCGCCCGGCCGTGGAAATCGCCCAGCGAAGTCGCGTCGTCGCTCATGGAGATCGCCTCGCGGGGTCAGTCCTCGTGGACATAGACTTCCGGGTCGGGCCAGGCGTCCGGCGCCGGGTCCAGCACGAGGGTCGGGATTCGCGCCGGGTCCGGCCGCAGCGACCGATCCGGCGCCCCCGCCGCCGTCAGCAGCGAATGGAAGCACTCCTCCATGCCGCGCCAGAACGCATCCACGTCCAGGCCCAAAAACCGGGAACCGCACGGTCGCATGTAATCGTGGCTGGAATGGTACAGCTTGACCGCCCCGCCGAGGTTGCCGCCGCTGAAGTGAAACAGCCCGACGGCCGCCTGGATCAGTCCCTGGTAGAAGCGCCGTTCATCGTCGTGGCTCTCCGCCCACAGCTCTTCCCAGACCTCGTGGGCCTCGAAGAAGTCGCGCGCGTTGAAGAACAGCACGCCGGCCAGATAGCGCGGGTCGTAGGTCGCCATGCCGGTATTGTAGGCGGCGGCGACGCCTTGCTACGCCGACTCCGCCAGAAGCCGCTGAAGGACTCCCGGATCGGCCGGCTTGGTGAGCAGGTGATCGAAGCCGCTCTCGCGGGCTAGGCGGCGGTCGTCTTCGGTGCCATAGCCGGTGACGGCGATCAGCCGCGCCTGGGCTGTCGAGGGGTTCGATCGCAAGGCCCGCGCCACGCCGAAGCCGTCGAGGCCAGGCAGGCCGATGTCGGACACCACCACGGCCGGCTGCCAGGTCTGCGCCAACCGCACACCGTCCGGTCCCGTGTACGCCACCTGCACCTCGTGCCCCATCAGCTCCAGCAGCATCCGCAGCGAGTCGGCCGCGTCACGGTTGTCCTCAACCACGAGAATGCGGCGCCGCTCCTCCGACGGCTGAGCATCGTGGACCGAATCGGAGAGCGCCGCCGGCTCCTCGGTCAGCGGCAGACGGACCACGAACTCCGTCCCACGGCCCAGTCCCGCGCTGGACGCGTGCACCTTGCCGCCGTGCAGTTCCGTCAGTCCCTTGACCAGGGCCAGGCCCAATCCCAGCCCGCCCTTGGTCCGATGCAGGCTGCGATCGGCCTGGCTGAACGGCTCGAACAGCCGCGGCAGCACTTCCGGGGCGACGCCGATGCCCGTGTCGCTCACGCGCAACTCCGCCAGACGCGGCGAGGCGGCAGGTTCGTCCCGGCGGGACAAGCCAGGCGGTTTGCCGGGCACGGTCAGCTTCACGGTCACCCGGCCGCCGCGGTCAGTGAATTTGGCGGCGTTGTCCAGCAGATTGTTTAGCACCTGCGCAAGCCGCGTGGCATCGCCGATCACCCACAACGGCGTATCGGGCGTCGTCACGTTAAGTCCCACGCCGGCCTCCACCAGAATGGGGCGGAGGTCTGTCGCCGTCGTTCGGACCAGCCGCGCCAGGTCCAAGCGTTCCCGCTGCAACCGGATCTGGCCGCGCGCCACCCGCGATACGTCCAGCAGGTCGTCCACCAGCCGCGCCATGTGCCGCACCTGGCGCTCCAGCATCATGCCGGCCTGCTCCACGGCGGCGCCGCCGTTTCGGCGAAGCAGATGCAGCCCGGTCAGCATAGGCGCCAGGGGGTTGCGCAGCTCGTGGGCCAGCATGGCGATCCACTCGCCCTTGCGGCGATCGGCCTCGCGCACGTCCCGGTACAGCCGCGCGTTGTCCACGGCCAGGGCGACCCGGCGCCCAAGCTCTTCGGCGAATTCCCGGTCGGAGGCCTCATAGCGGCGGCCCGATTCGGATGTCAGGACGGCGATTGTTCCCAGCGTCCGGCCGCGGGCGGACAACGGCACGACGATACAGGAGAGCGGATCGAGGTCGCGCACGATCGCCATGACGCGGTTGGAGGCGTCGATCTCCTGGAGCGCATCCAGACTTAACTGAGGCACAAGCTCGGACTGCCCAGTGCGCATAACTTGGGCCGCGAGGCTCTGAGGATGGTCATGCGGTTGGTACAAGCGGGCCAGCTCGCGCAGCAGCGCATTTTTCGCCGGATCGATATGAACGGCCGCGGCCTGGCGCAGCGCGTCGCCTTCGCCGCGGACGTAGATGACGCAAAAATCCGCCAGGGCCGGGACCACGAGCCGGGCCACGCCTTCAAGAATCGCCTGGTCGTCGAGAGAGGCCGTCAGCACGGCGCCGCTCTCGGCCAGGAGCCGTTGCCGTTTCTCCGCCTTGCGGCGGGCCGTGGCGTCGCGCGTGATCTTCGCCGCCCCGATGATCCGGCCGTCGGCGTCGCGGACCGGCGAGATGCTCAGCGACACCTCCACGCGCGTGCCGTCCTTGCGCAGCCGCACGGTTTCGTGATCGCTGATGCGCTCGCCGCGCTTGATCCGCTCCCGGAGGCCAGGCAGTTCATCCGGTTGGCCGGGCGGAATGAGTCGCGATAACGGCTGACCGATCATTTCCTCTGCGGTATATCCGTAAAGACGCTCCGCCGCCTTGTTCCAGCTCACGATAACGCCGTCAAGCGTCTTGCCGATGATGGCGTCGTCGCACGACTCGACGATGGCGGCCAGCTGTGAGCGGATCTCCTCCACCTCGCGCTGACGGGTGACGTCGCGGAAGTTGGCGGCGATGGCCCGCACGCTCGGCTCTTCCAGCAGGTTGGTGCCGACGCCCTCCAGCCAAATCCAGCGGCCGTCCTTGTGCCGGTAGCGAAAGGAAGTAGTGAGGGTCTGCCCCGGACTGGCCGTGAGCCGGCCGAACATTTCCATGATTCGCGGCAGGTCGTCGGGATGGACCAGGTCGAGCGCTTTGCGGCCCAAAAACTCTTGCCGGGAGTAACCGTGAATGCGTTCCGTCGATGGGCTGGCGTAGAGAACGGACCCGTCGGCGGCGAGCAAGCAGACGGCGTCCCAGCTGTGTTCGATGAGGGCGGAGAAGCGCCGCTCGCGCTTTTCCAGCAGGTCCTGGGCGACGCGCTGTTCGGTGCGGTCGCGTGTGGCCAGGGCGTAACCGCGCAGCTGGGCGTGCTCGTCGCGCCAGGCGGTGAGAGTGGACGCAGCCCAAAACTGGGTTCCGTCCTTACGTTTCAGCCACCCCTCCAGGGCGGCGCGCTCTCCGGCCGCGGCGGCGCGCAGGGACCGCTCCGGTTCGCCCTGGGCGACTTGCTCCAGCGTGACGAAGCGGGCAAAGGGTTGACCGAGGATCTCGGCTTCGCCATAGCCAAACAGGCGTTCGGCCGCGGGCCGCCATTCGGCGACAAGCCCCTCGGCGTCGAGCAGGAAGACGGCGCAGTCCGCTGCGGCTTCCAGCGTCAGCCGGAGAAGCGTATCGGAATCGATCGGCGGCTTCCGATCAGGGATCATCCAGGCGACTCCAGGTGGGACGCTCCTCATCTTGCCATTCGCGGCGACGGCGAGAATCGCTTGCGGCCGCCTCGGAAGATGCCAGGCGAGCGGAGACGGGAGAGATCCTGCCAGTCTGCAACTGTGAAGGCTGCCGTAGCCGTGACAGGCCTGCCGAATCACGGCAGACGTGAAAATCATGTTATAGCAATAATTGTATCATGCGACTCGCCAGTCGAAAGGGCGGGGCGCGTCGACCGCGTCGGCAAGTGGGTCATCTGGGGCGGGTTTGCCGTTGGCGCCGGATCGACCGGATAGCGCGCTTGCAAGGGCGTTCGAGCCCTGCAACAGTGCTTCGCGTTGAATTCAAACCGGTCGCAGCTGCATTTGCTGGCGTCCTTTGTCCGAAATCGAAAAAGCCGGTCGCATGGCGAATTCCGGCCCTTGGCGGATGCGACGAAGTCGGTGTAGAATTGGTAAGGCCAGGCAGCCGGGGGACGCTCGGCGCCGTTCGACGGCCCTCTCCGCGGGAGCACCCCATGGCGGAATTCGTCATCCGGGTCGGCGGTCGCAGCGCCCAGGGGCGCCGGCCGAACAACGAGGACCGGTTCATCGCCGAGCCGGGCGGGCACGTGTTCCTCGTCGCCGACGGCATGGGCGGCCAGGAAGGCGGCGAAAAGGCCAGCGGCATGGCCGCGGACATCATCCCGCGCGTCATCGAGGATCGGCTGGCCGCTCACGACGACCCCGGCCATGCCGTGCAGGAAGCCCTGGCGATGGCCAACCAGGCCATCATCGACGCTGGCCACAAGCAAGTCGGCAGTCGCAAGATGGGCACCACCGCCGTCCTCGCCGTGCAGCAAGACAATCAGGTCTACGTCGCCGGTTTGGGCGACAGCCGGGCTTATCTCATCCGCGGCGACCGCGTCGATCAGCTCACCGTCGATCACACAGTGGCGGACGCCCTAGCCCGCAACGGCACGCTCACGCCGGATCAGGCGAAGAGCAGCCCGTGGCGCAATGTTCTCTACAAATTCCTGGGCTGCGCCGAGATGAGCGAGGGCGCCGAGGGCCAGGCTTTCACGCCGCAGGCCGGCGACCGCCTCGTGCTGGGCAGCGACGGCCTGACGAATTTCGTCACCGACGCCGACCTGCGCGAGGGAGCGTCCCAAAATCGCAACCCGCAGGAATGGGCCGACTACCTCGTCGAGGCGGCGCTGGGACGCGGGTCGAAGGACAACGTCACTTGCGTCGTGGTGGCCTTCGACCCGGAATAGGCTGCCGGCGCTGCTCGCCTTCCGTCATTCTTTCCGCGACTCCGAGTGATACTCCGCTTTTAGCTTCTCCATCGCCTCGTAGTTGCGTGTCTTGTGGATGCTGGCGCTTCCATAGCTCCGCTTCAGGCTGCCGGCCTTGGAGGTTCGCTCCTGGACCATCGTGCGGATGAATTCGCCGCCGAGCTTTTCGATCTGGCGGGCGTGTTCCGCACACAAGCGCGTCTCAGGGACCGCCTCCAGCCGACCCGGCGCGATCGGCTTCATGCAGACTTCGCATGGACGCATCTTCTCGCACATCGCAATTCCCCTTTGACCCAACCGGGATGCGAACAACCTTGGTCGCCGCGGCAGCATCGCCGCGACGGCCCTCCACTTGTATAGACGGCATAGTAGCCGCACTGCGACGAGAATTGGACGCCGCGCGGCCCAGATTGGCGTAAATTGCCCGGCGGACAATCGTCGCGAACCGCGTGGAGACCCCCATGCGCCCGCTTAAAGTGCTGTTCCTCAGCGCGGAAGTCGCTCCCTTCGCCAAGGCAGGCGGTCTGGCCGACGTGTGCGGATCGTTGCCGCAGGCCCTCGCCGCTCTCGGCCACGACGTGCGTGTGGCGATGCCGGCTTACGCCTCTGTCGAAGCCGCCGCCCGGACTGGCGCGCTCGGCCTCCGACCGCATCCGGCGACGCTGCGCGTGCCGATGGGCTTCGGCGTCGTGCCGGCCGGCGTTCTCGAAGCGACGCTGCCCGGCGGATCGGTGCCGGTTTATTGCATTGCGGAGCGTCACTTGTTCGGCGATCGGCCGTACTATTACGGCTACCGCGACGACCCCTATCGCTTCGCCTTCTTCAGCCGGGCGGCGCTCGATTTCGCCGTCGCCGCCCTGGGTTGGCGGCCCGACGTGGTACACGCTCACGACTGGCACGCGGCGCCGGCCCTTACGTGGCTTACCGTAACCGGCCAGGGGGACCCGCGCTACGCTGCCATGCCGACCGTCTTCACCATCCACAACCTGGCGCACCAAGGAACTTCTCCCTGGCAAGTCTTCGATTATATGGGAATCGCATCGCACCGTCTCGCCGAGGAAAAGTACGGCGAGGTGAACTTCATGGCCCGCGGCATTTACCACGCGACCATGATAAGCACCGTCAGCCCGACCTATTCGCGGGAAATCATGACGCCCGACGGCGGCTGCGGGCTGGACGGCCTGCTGCGTTACCGCCATTTCGATGTTCACGGCATCCTCAACGGACTCGACTATTCCGTGTGGGACCCCGCCGCCGACCGCCGGCTTGCCGCACCGTTCGACGCGGCATCATTGGATCACCGCTCCGCCAACAAGCGCGCCCTGCAAGAGCGGGCCGGCCTGCCCCAGCGTGATGACGTGCCCTTGGTCGCCATGGTCACGCGCCTGGATTGGCAGAAGGGACTCGACATCACCGGCCACGTCCTCCATCTGCTGATGAACGACCACGCCGGCGAGGCCCAGTGCATCGTCCTCGGCGCCGGCTGGCCGGGCTATGAAAACATGCTTCGCGGCTTGGCCGGATACCATAGCCACAAGATGAAGGCCTTTATCGGCTACGACGCCGAGCTGGCGCCGCTGATCTACGGGGGCAGCGACGTGTTCCTGATGCCGTCGCTGTTCGAGCCGTGCGGCCTGGGCCAGCTGATCGCCATGCGCTACGGTTCGGCGCCGGTGGTGCGGGCGGTCGGCGGCCTGGCCGATACTGTGCGGGCCGGCGTGACCGGGTTCACCTTCTCGAACTATTGCGCGGACGATTTCTGGAACGCCCTGCGCGAAGCGCTATTCGTCTATCGCAACGACGCGGACAGCTGGCGCGCCATTCAGACCAAGGGGATGACGAGCGACTTTTCCTGGGAGTCGTCGGCGCGGGCGTATCAGCAACTTTACGGATGGGCGATAGCGCGGGTGCGCGGCTGGTGAGACCGGCAGTCCGCGGCTCCGTGCGACGGCCCCTGGCGTAGCCCCCCCTGACGTGATAGCTTAAACCCGCACCCTGGTAGAGCGGCGAGGAGGGCGCGGACTCATGACCCATCGACCCCGGCCGACGGTCCCGACCGTTCTGTTGGCCGTGCTGTCGTTCGCCGCCGCCGGCTGCTCCTCCGATCCGTCGGAACCGGAAGTCGTGTGGGGCAAATGGGGCGTGCAGGACGGCGACCTGTCTCGGCCGCGGGCCATCGCCATCGACTCCCACGACCGCCTCTACATCGTCGATTTCACCGCCCGCATCCAGGTCTACGACCGCGACGGCAACTACCTCGGGAAGACCTGGAGCACGCCCGACTACCGCAACGGCCGGCCCAGCGGCCTCAGCATCGACCGCGACGACCACCTGATCTGCTCCGACTCGCACTACCATTGCTTCCGCATTTATTCCGCCGACGGCAAGGAGCTGCGCGTCTTCGGCGGACAAGGCGGCAGCGAGCCCGGGCAACTCGGCTATGTCAGCGACGTGGTCCAGGACGCCGAGGGCTGCTATTACATCGCCGAATTCGGCGAGAACCATCGCATCTCGAAATTCGACGGGGACGGCAAGTTCATCAAGTGCTGGGGGTCGGAGGGATCGGATCCCGGCCAGCTTTCGCGCGCCCGCGCGCTGGCGCTGGGACCGAAGGACGGCTATCTCTACGTGGCCGACTCGGTCAATTGCCGCATCCAGGTCTTCACCCGCGACGGTGAACTGGTGCGCAGTTGGGGCGAGCCGGGCGACAAGCCGGGCCAATTGAAATACCCTTACGATCTGGCATTCGACAAAAAGGGCGACCTGTACGTCGTCGAGCTGGGCAACGACCGCATCCAGAAATTCACGGCGGACGGGAAATCGCTCGGCACATGGGGCGGTTCGGGCCGCGAGCCGGGCCGGCTCAATCGGCCGTGGGCGCTGGCGCTGGACAGCCGGGGCGTGATTCACGTCGTGGACACGGAGAATCATCGCGTGCAGCGCGTTGCTCCCTGGTGACGGAAGGGCATATGACGACCGCCCTGAACTACCTGGCCGGGCACTGGCTGGCGTTCGCCTTTCTCGGCGCGGCGGCGGTCGCGTTCCTCATCGCGTTCCTGCGGCGGGCGAAGCTGGGCCGCTCGTTCGGGGTCCTTTCCGCGGTCTGTGCGGGCGCGGCTCTGGCGGGGATCGGCGCCCTGGCGCTCGCATGGCTGCAGTCCATTATCCCTCTTTATCTCGGCTGGGGTCTGTGGATTCTGGCCGCAGCGGCGGCGGTGTTCGTCGTGATGGCGGCGCTGCTGGTGCTGTCCGGCGCCTGGTCGAAATGGGCTGCGCGGGCCGCCGGCGCGGCGGCGTCGATCGGCCTGGGAGGCTGGGCCTTCGATCCGACGGGCGCCGCTTTCGTTTCTTGGTGCAAGACCCTGACGCAGGTGCGGTTCGTCCGCCCGTGGTTCCTGCTTTTGCTTCTTCTGGCGCCCGTAACAGCCGCGATCGCCTGGCGGTCGCTGTTCCGCTTCGAAGCGGCGCGGCCCTGGATCGCGGCGACCCTGCGCACAGCGGGTATCGTCCTGCTGGCCCTGGCCCTGGCCGAGCCTATTGCCCCGCAATCCGGCGAGAACGTGACCGTTCTCTTCGTGGTGGATCGTTCACTGAGCGTACCGGCCCAGTACGCTGTGATCGACGGCGAAGAAGTGGACCTCCGCCAAAGGCGCATCCTGCGCTTCCTCAACGACGCCGTCGCCAAGCGCAACGACCTCGGCCATCCGCGCGATCGGGCCGGATTGATTGTTTTCGGCAAACAGCCGCGCCTCGATTTGCCGCCCAGCGACGCACCACGCTTCAACCTCTCCAAGCTTGAGGCCGCGCGCGACGCCGACTACACCGACATCGGGGCCGCCATCAAGATGGCCCTCGCTTCCTTCCCGGAAGACACGGCCAAGCGCATCGTCCTCATCAGCGACGGCAACGAGAACCGCGGCAACGCCGAGGAACAAGCCAAGCAAGCCCGCTCCATGGGCGTGCAAATCGACGTGGTTCCCCTCGCCAAGAGACAGCGGAACGAGCAGGAGGTGATGGTCGAGCGCGTTCAGGCGCCGTCGATCACGGAGCAGGGTTCGACGGTGCCGATCCGCGTGCTGATCCGCAGCTACAATCCGCGCCACGTCGGCGGCCTGCTGACTCTCCGCAAAATCACCGAAGAAGGGCGGACGACGGTTGGCGAGCTGAAGATCGGAACCGATGTTCCCCCTCTGGAATATGGACTGAATCCCTTCTCGTTCAAGCAGCCGTTGAGCAAGGAGCAGCGGTCGTACACCTACGAGGCGGAGTTCGTGCCGGAGTGGTACGAGGACGCGGCCGGCGTCCGCCATGAGGGCAAACCGCCGCTGGATCGGCCGGAGAACAACATCGCGGCGGCCCATGTCGTCGCCAGCGGGCGGCGCAACGTCCTGCTGCTGGAAGGCAAGCAAGACGAGCAACAACAGCTCGAAGGCGCGCTGGCCAAAGCCGGCGAGTCGCGGTTCGTGGTGATGCGGCGGACGGCCGAGATCCTCAGCAAGTTCACCGACGGCGGCCAGCTGCAAAACTTCCTGGAAGGTTTCGATTGCATCATCCTGGCCAATGTGCCCGAGGAAGCGGTCACGTCGGACCAGCAGGAGCGCATCCGCAGCAACGTCGAGGACCGCGGTTGCGGGCTTATCATGATCGGCGGGCCGAACAGCTTCGGGGCCGGCGGCTGGCAGGACACGCCGGTCGAAAAGGCGCTGCCGGTCGATTGCGATATCAAGTCGCTCAAGGTGGAGGGCAAAGGCGGCCTGGTCCTCATCATGCACGGCTACGAGATGCTGGACGGCAACGGCTGGGAGAAGAAGATCGGCAAACTCGCCATTCAGCGCCTCGGTCCCGCCGACGAGGTGGGCGTCATCGACGGCATGGAGCGCTGGCACATTCCGTTTCAGGAGATAGGCGATAAGCGGGATCAGTTATTGGCGCAGCTCGACAAGCTGCAATCCGGCGACATGCTCACGTTCGACAACGCCCTCAAGATGGCGACGGCTGCGCTGAACAAGGACGACAACGATCCCGAAAAGCGGCTGGCGACCAAGCACGTCATCATCATCAGCGACGGCGATCCGCAGTACACGCCGGGCGTGCTGGCGGCCATGAAGGCAAGCCACATCACGATCACCACCGTCGGCGTGGCGACGCACGGCCCGGCTCAAAACAACGCTCTGCAGGCCATCGCCGACGCCTGTCCGCCGAAGGAGGGAGAAAAAGGGCATTTTTACAACGTCACCAACCCCAACCAGCTGCCGGCCATTTACATCAAAGAAGCCCGGCTGGTGAGTCAGTCGTTCATCGACCAGAAGCCATTCAAGCCGGACGTCGTCGGGCGCAGTGAGCCGGCGGGGGAAATCCCGCCGGACCTGCCGGCCGACCCGCTGCAGCCGCTGAAGGGCTACGTCCGGACGACGGCCAAGGCGGCGCCGCTCGTGTCGGTCGCCGTCCTTACGCCGCCCCGGCCTGATCAGAAATTCCCCGTGTTGGCGTACTGGCATTACGGTCTGGGCAAGGCGGTCGCCTTCACCAGCGACGCGGGCGCCCCGATGCAGTGGGGCCGCCTGTGGCCCACGGAAAAGGTAGAGGTATACGACAAGTTCTGGCAGCAGGTCGTCGGCTGGGCGCTGGCCCCGAATCCCAACTCGCGCCTTCGCATGATTGCGGAGTATCGGGATGGCAAAATTCACATTACTGTGGACGCCCAGACGGAAAAGGGAGATCCGGACGCCGAGCTGAAGATCCGCGGCGGCGTCACGCCGCCCCATCCCGAGGCGGCGGGCGGCGGGACGAAGCGCCAGCTCCGCTTCGAGCAGACCAAGAGCGGCCGCTACGAGGCTACAGTGGACGCCGAGGATTCCGGGTCTTACTTCATTAACGCCGTGACGTGGGGGCCGCTTTTGGACAGGGACGGCAAGCCGATCCTCGACAAAGACGGCAAGCCGCTTATGGGGCCCAGGGACAGTATCCCCCCGTCCGCCGTCACGCTGCCGTACTCGCGGGAGTTCTCGGAGCCGGAAACCAACGCACCGCTGCTGGAGAAGCTGCGCGACCTGACGGGCGGGGCCAGCTACGACGACATGGACGAAGCGCTGGCCAAGGCGGCGGCGGACGGCGCGGTGTTCCGGCCGGTCGTCTCGCCCTCCGGCGAGGATCAGGAAGGAATGCAACCGGTGTGGCAATGGCTGCTGCTGGCGGCGGCGCTGCTGCTGTTCCTGGACGTGGCGGTGCGGCGCGTTTCGGTGGACTGGCAGAAAGCCCGCGAGGTCGCCTGGCGGACATGGGCGCGCCTGCGCGGCCTGCCGCTTCCGCCGGATCAGCCGGAGGTCCTGGATCAGGTGCAGCGCCGACGGGCGGCGGCCGCATCGGATCGCGGCCGGGCGGCTCGGCGTTTCGAGGCGACCGGCCAGTACACCCCTGCGCCGCCGGGCGCCGATGTTATCGACCCTGCACGGCCGACTAGCCGACCAGCGGCGTCGCGGCCCGAGTCGGCGGCGCCGGAAGGTCCGGAGCCTGGTCCCGCCGACGCTTTGGAAGCACTTCGGCGAGCCAAGCGGCGGGCGCGCGGCGAGGATCCAGATAAACTATCACAATAATGTCTGTTGTCCGCTGTCCGTTGTCCGTTGCAAAAAGCCCGCAGCGGACCACGAACAACGGACAACGGACAACGGACAATGGACCAATGGCAAATCCAACCGAAATGCAGCAACGAACCAACGATTTCCGCCAGGCCTATGGAAAG
>DATKHW010000500.1:0-2117 GCA_035546275.1 Gemmataceae bacterium | reverse complement strand
GCCGCGTCCGCCAGCTTGGCGTCGGGGTCGTGCATCGGCATCAGGTGGACGGCGGTGCCGTCATCGGCGGGACCGGCGTCCTCGTCGGTCGCGTCCATGCAGGCCGGGATCAGCAGAGCGGTCGAGAGCGAGAGGAGCGAGAGCCAGCGGGATTGTGTCATGTCGGATTTCCTCGTAGGGGGAACTGTCCGGCGAGCAGCTAACGGGATCGCGCGGTGCACGTCAACAGAAACGAACCTATTTATCGAAGACAGGCAGTCTCCACCTACGTCGTAGTCAATGTCGGCCATCGTAGCTTTGACGCAATGCGATCACCCGCAACGCCGGCGCCCATGGTTCCCGATCCAGCCCCGGGCGAACATGATTATCAATATCGACAATCTCGATAATGATTATGATCGGCAATTTCATCGCCAGCGCCGAGAGATCGCTTGGGGTCCGAGGTCGCTGGAACCTGCCGCTGCACGGCGCCGAGCCCGAGCCCGACCGCAACGATCGGGCGAACGATCGGGCGAACGATCGGGCGATCGAGGACATGCCGAGCGCCGGCCATCCGGACGGTCGGTCCGGGCGTCGCCCGGGACAGGGCACGGCGCACGTGGGCCGCTCCGTAAACGGGCCAGCGCTGCGGACGCCGCGCACGGTGAAACCGGTGTGAGCTCCCCCGCGATCCGATCGCCGCGTGCTCGGCCCGGCCCTCCCCCGTCGCAAGTCAGAATGCCTCGATACCAGCCCGAATAGTGCCCGTGTTCTGAATCACGTTTCCTCGGAAAACTGTAAGCTGTGGCCCGGATCGCCTCAGTTTTTTTTCCGAGTCCAGACGCGGCCTTGGCGATTTCCGCTTAGGTTTCCATACGATTCTATCAGGTGCGTAGTTTTGCTACAGGTGTTGTTAGCGACCCTGCGCAGATGTTCCCGAAGCCCCCACGATTGTTGCTGTTGTGGAATAACCGGTTCCACAAGGGCGGCGGAATCGTTGGGGTGGGCGGTTTTGACACCCGAGAACGCCGCACGTTAGGACCGTCCTGGACACACCACCCCCAGGAGGCCCAGATGTGGACAAAGGCAACCGTTTTCCTGAGCGCGTGCGTCGCGTGGTCGGGATGTACTTCGGCCACCAGCGCTGCTGCTGATGATGACGGTTCGGATGAGACCTTCGAGGTCGCCAAGGCGGTCGCGGACCCAGGCCCACGGGGCGGCGACCGCGGCGCCGGTGGCCCCTATGATCAGCTAAGCAAGGATGAGCAAACGTTTTTCACGGCCGCCCGTGACGTCTTCGCCGAGGTCGACTCGGTCTCCGGCAAGATCGAAGAGGGCAAGGGCCTCGGCCCGACGTTCAACGGCAACGCCTGCGCCCAGTGCCACGCCGAGCCGGAGGTTGGTGGTTCGAGCCCCCACCCCACCCTGGGCCACGTGCGCATGCCGAACCCGCAGGTTGGTCTGGCCACGCTGGACCGTGCCCCCGGCGGCGCCCAGAGGGTCCCGTCCTTCATCACCCCGGACGGACCGATCCGCGAGGCGCGCTTCGTCAAGAACCCGGACGGCAGCGATGACGGCGGCGTCCATGGCCTGTACACGATCGCCGGCCGGACCGACGCGCCGGGCTGCACCCTGCCCCAGCCCGACTTCGCCAAGCAGCTGGCGAACAACAACGTGATCTTCCGGATCCCGACGGCGGTGTTCGGCCTCGGCCTGCTGGAAGGCATCCCCGATGAAGCCCTGGTCGCGAACCTGGCGGCGAGCACCGACGCCGCCGGCAAGTCGGGTTGTGGCGGCGCCGGTGGCGTCGCCGGCGTGTTCAACCGCAGCGTCAACGACGGCACGATCACGCGGTTCGGCTGGAAGGCCCAGAACAAGTCACTGGCGGTGTTCGCCGGCGAGGCCTACAACGTCGAGCAGGGCGTCACCAACGAGCTCTTCCCCAACGAGCGCGAGCCCGATCCGAGCTGCCAGTTCAACGGCACGCCCGAGGACGCGACCAACCTGACCAACACGTTCAACTCGGGCAGTCCGGCGTCGGACTACTCCTCCGACATCGTCAACTTCGCGGCGTTCGCGCGGCTTTCGGCGGCGCCGGCGCCGGTGTCGCCGCCGTCGCAGGTCGCCTCGCACGGGCA
>DATKHW010000499.1:0-2315 GCA_035546275.1 Gemmataceae bacterium | reverse complement strand
TCATGGTGCGCCATTCGCGCGCCTGGGTGTGGCTGCTGGTAAGCGGCATCCTGGAATTGCTCCTCGGCCTGCTAATCATTTCTAGCTGGCCGGGGTCGGCGGCATGGGTGATCGGCCTGTTCCTGGGCATCCGGATGCTGTTCAGCGGCTCGTCGATGATTGTGCTGGGGCTGACGCCGCGCGGGACGACTACGACGCCGATCTGAATCTGGGGGTTGCGTCAGGGAACTTCCCAATCTTGGACCGTCAGGCCATTGACGCGGCTGAATTCGGCGACGTTATGCGTTACGAGGGTCAGCTGGTTCGCCAAGGCGATGGAGGCGATCTGCAGGTCGTAGGGGCCGATGGGCGTGCCCAGCGATTCCAGGTGGACGCGGATGCGCGCATGCACCTCGGCGGCCGCATCGTTGAAGGGCACGCTCACGAACCGGTTCACAAAGGCATCCATTTTGGCGCGATTAGGAATCGTGCAGGAATAACTTCGGCCACACGGGCTGTGACGAGTAGTTGTCACTGGCGAAGTTATTCTCGCGCGATTTCTTAGCACCGGGCCGGCCGGTGCGCAGGGTTCCACGGACGAGTTCGGCTTTCACCACCGAGCAAAGAAACAGGTCGGCGCCCGGGCAGGCGTTCACCCGTTGAACGAGCTGCTGCCGACCGCGAAGGACGCCAACGCAGGCGTTCGTGTCAAGAAGGTAGGGTATCAAGAAGCGTTCCGCTCTTTGTCTCGGCGCTCTTCCGGGAAGAAGCTCTCATCCGTTATGCTGCCCGCGACCTGCTCAAAAAACCCCGGCGGCCATTCCTTCAGGAGCGGGTGGAGCTCCACAAGCACAAAGTACTCCTGATCCGGCATTTCCACCGGAATGCTCAGATGCAATACGCCGACCGGCCCGCTCTTGACCTGCATCTTAATGCTTTGCGTGATCCACTTCCTGCCGTGATTGTACCGTGAACCGGCGCGGCGGTCACGACTTGCCGAGCAGCAGATCGACGACCCAGCAGCCGCGGACGTGTTCGCCGCCGCCGCGGCAGTGCCCGAGGATGTCGGCGTCGGTGCAGCCGGCGTCTTCGAGGGCGTCGGCGAGGAGCGGCAGGCGGTTGAAGGCGCCGTTATCGTAGATCGCCTGCGCCATCCTGCGGATCGCGCCGTCGTTCCATGCGAGCCAAGCAGGATCCACGGCGACGGGCCGGAAGGGGTTGCCGAAGATATCCCGGGCCAGCGCTGATTGTCTCCCTCGGGCGGCGGAATAGATAGAACGCCAATTCGGATCAGTGGGCGGGTCGGTGGGCCCTTCCCACTCCGCGGTCGGGCACGCGCTGTCGGCTTGGGCAGCGGTGAGATGGAGCAAGCCGAGTGCGAAGTGCCCCTCATACCCTTTGACCATCTCGATCCACTGCGAGTGGGCAATCCCTGCGACCGCTCGGTAGAAACCCGCCGCCTGTTCTTCTTCTGCCGCCCATTGCAGTTGGGAGAGGGGTCGTTGCTGCTCCTCGCGCGACTGGTTCCCCTCGGCGACGCTCTCAAAGCGGTTGAGGACTTCACCGATCAGAGGGTTCTCGTAGAGAGGGATCACCTCGCGTCCGCATGCACATGCCCAAAGCCGTAGCTTGCGTGCATTAGCCCGATCGAACAAATAGTCCGCCCGAGGCCTTGGGTCTTCACACCTCAGCCACTCCTCCTCTGTCATCGCTCCCTCCTCACGACCCCATCACATACGCCAGCTGCCCGCGCGGCGACGCCGCCCCGCTGATGGTGCCTGTCTTCCGCTCCGTCTGCACCGCCATGACCAGGCCGCCCGACCAGTCGCCGGCGACCTTCACCTTGTGGCCGCGCGCCTCCAGCTCCTTCCGCGTCGCTTCGGGGATGCGGCCCTCCACCACCAATTCGCCGGCGTGGGCGTCGCGCGGGTAGAACGAGCTGGGGAAGTGCGTCGAGTTGAAATTCGGCGCGTCGATCGCCTCCTGCAAATTCATCCCAAAATCGACGTAATTCAGGAAGAATTGCAGCGTCCACTGGTCCTGCTGGTCGCCGCCCGGCGTGCCGAACACCATGTACGGCTGGCCGTCCTTCAGCACCAGCGACGGCGTCAGCGTGGTGCGCGGCCGGCGGCGCGGGCCGACCACGCTGGCCTCGTGCGGGTCGAGCCGGAACATCTGGCCGCGCGTGCCCATCGGGAAGCCGAGGCCGGGCACGACCGGCGACGACGGAATCCAGCCGCCGCTGCACGTCGCCGCGACCATGTTGCCGGCCGCGTCCACCGCACAGGTGTGCGTCGTATCGCCGCGGAACGTTTCGGGCCGGCCCTTCACGTCCT
>DATKHW010000498.1:0-5555 GCA_035546275.1 Gemmataceae bacterium | reverse complement strand
ATGTAAAGATCGATACGTCGGTCCGTAATGGAGAAATTACGGTCGGCGCCGCGCTGGATGGGCTGGCGGCCGATGCATCGTACCAGCTGCACGTTGAGATTCGGGACGCCGACCACGTTGTCCGCCAGTTCACGGGCAAATCGTTCAAAGCCGGCGACTTGACCGACGGCCGCCTCGCCGTCTCCGACAATTGGAAGCCGGAAAAGCTCTGGGATACCAACACGCCGCAAAACACCTTCACCGCCCACGTTTCGCTGCTGGCGCCGCAGGGTGGTAGGGGCGGGGCAACCCCGCCCCTACTGGACGCCGCCCTTCCGGTGCGCTTCGGCTTCCGGGAATTCTGGATCGACGGCCGGGATTTCTATCTCAACGGCACGCGCATCTTCCTCTCCGCCGAGCCGCTGGACAGCGCCCAACTCGGGGCGCGCTCGGCGACCAATGAGGGGGCGCGGGAGACCTTGCAACGCTTGCAGAGTTTCGGGATCAATTTCGTCTACACGCACAATTACGGCTGCGAGCCGGGTTCCCACGTGAGCTTCGCGGAAATCCTGCGGGCCGCGGACGACGTGGGAATGCTCGTGGCTTTTTCGCAGCCGCATTTCGATCAGTACGACTGGAAGCTGGCCGACGCCGACAGCAGCAACGGCTACGCTCGTCATGCGGAGTTCTACGTCCGGGCCGCCGAGAACCATCCGTCGGTCGTGGCCTACAGCATGAGCCACAACGCCACCGGCTACGAAGAGGACATGAACCCCGACATGATCGACGGCCTCAAAGACCCGCGCACCGAATCATGGAGCAAGAATGGTGCGGCTCACGCGCTGCGGGCGGAAGCGATCGTCAAAAAGCTCGATCCCGGCCGCATCGTGTATCACCACTCGTCCGGCAACCTCGGCTCGATGCACACGATGAATTTCTATCCGAATTTCGTCCCTATCCAGGAGCTGTCCGACTGGTTCGAACACTGGGCGACCAAGGGCGTCAAGCCGGTCTTTATGTGCGAGTACGGCGGTCCGTTCACCTGGGACTGGACTTCTTATCGCGGCTGGTACAAGGGCCAGCGGGAGTGGGGCAGTGCGCAGGTTCCCTGGGAATACTGCTTCGCGGAGTGGAATTCTCAGTTTCTCGGCGATCGCGCCTTTCGGTTGAGCGACGCGGAGACGAAAGACCTCCGCTGGGAGGCCGCCAAGTTCCGCGACGGCGGCGTATGGCATCGCTGGGACTATCCGGTCCCCGTGGGATCTCCCCTGTTCGACGACCAGCAGACGGTCCTGGCGGAATACACCGCCGACAACTGGCGGGCCTACCGCACCTGGGGCGTCTCCGCCGATTCGCCCTGGGAGTATGAGTCGTTCTGGAAGATGCGCGACGGCGTGGACCGGCGGCGCAAGGAGCTGAAGGTGGACTGGGAAAACTTGCAAAGGCCGGGGTTCAGCCCTGACTACGTGGCGCCGCGGCAGGGTTGGATGAGCATGGACCTGGAGCGAGGCGACTGGGTTCCGACTGCGGCCGGGCAGGCGCTGCTGCGAAACAACCGGCCGCTGCTGGCTTACATCGGCGGCAAGCCGGATCGCTTCACGAGCAAGGACCACCTCTTCCGCCCAGGCGAAGCAGTCGAAAAGCAGCTGATTCTCATCAACAACTCGCGGGAAACCACGGCCTGCGATTGCGAGTGGTCGCTGGCCCTGCCGAAGCACGAGGGCGGCGCCAAGAAGCTGTCGCTGCCGACGGGCGAGCAGGAACGCATTCCCCTGCACTTCGACCTGCCGGAGACGCTGCCAGCCGGCGCCTATGAGCTGACCGCCAGCGTCCGCTTCGGCGACGGCGAAACACAGAAGGATGCGTTTACGATCCGCGTGTTGCCAAAGCCGACCGATGTTGCAATCGGCGGCAAGATCGCCCTGTTCGATCCCAAAGGCGAGACGCGCAAGCTGCTGTCGTCGCTGCACGCGCCGTTTCAGGACGTGGAGGCCGACGCCGACCTGTCCGGCTACGACCTGCTGATCCTCGGCAAGCAGGCGCTGACGCCGGACGGTCCTGGCCCTGATGTGAGCCGGGTGCGCGACGGTCTGAAGGTGATACTCTTCGAGCAGAGCGCCAAAGTCCTCGAACAGCGGTTCGGCTTTCGCACGGCGGAATACGGCTTGCGTCAGGCCTTTCCGCGCGTGTCGGACAGTCCGCTGCTGGCCGGGTTGCAAACCGATGATCTGCGCGACTGGCGCGGCGCGGCGACGCTCTTGCCGCCGCGGCTGGAATACACCATTCGGCCGCGCTACGGCCCGACGGTGCAATGGTGCGGCATGGACACGACGCAGGCGTGGCGCTGCGGCTGCCAGGGCGACGTGGCCTCCGTGCTGATCGAAAAGCCGGCGCGCGGCGACTTCCTCTCTATCATCGACGGCGGCTATGATCTCCAGTACAGCCCTCTCATGGAGTATCGGGAGGGCAAAGGGATGGTGTTATTCTGCCAGATGGACGTGACCGGCCGCGGCGAGAGCGATCCGGCGGCGGACGCGCTGACGCGGAACCTGCTGCGATATGTTTCGGCGTGGAAGCCGGCGCCGGGTCGCAAGGCGCTTTACGTCGGCGACCCGGCGGGCAAGCGCCAGCTCGAATCGGCAGGCCTGTCGCTCGGCGCCTATGCCAAGGAGGATTTGACGGCCGACCGCGTCCTGATCGTCGGCCCCGGCGGCGGCAAGCAGCTGGCCGGCGACGCGGCTGCGCTGGACAAGTGGCTGAAACAGGGAGGCCGCGTGCTGGCCTTCGGCCTCGACGGCGACGAGGCGACGGCGTTCCTGCCGTTCCCGATCGAGACGAAAAAGAGCGAGCATATCGCCGCATTCTTCGAGGCGCCCGGCGAGAAATCGCCGTTGGCTGGAGTCGGCCCGGCGGACGTCGCCGTCCGCGATCCGCGCCAGCTGCCGCTCCTCGCCAGCGGGGCGGCGGCGGTCGGCGACGGCGTTCTGGCCACGGCCGCCGGCGGCAACGTCGTGTTCTGCCAGCTCGTTCCGTGGCAGCTCGACCCCACGAAGCAGATGAACCTCAAGCGGACGTTTCGGAGCAGCTCGCGGCTGGCGACGCGATTGGCGGCGAACCTTGGGGCGGCGGGAACCACGCCGATCCTGGAGCGGTTCCACCGCGCCGTCGAGGGGGGCAAGAGCGAGAAGCGCTGGCTGGACGGTCTGTACCTGGACGCCCCGGAGGAATGGGATTTTCCCTATCGCTTTTTCCGGTGGTGACGACCTTGTCACTTTCGCTTTTCTCGCTCCAAATGAATCTGAGCGTCGAGCAGTTCGTATTCCGCTTGCAGGACGTCGGCCGGGCTTCCCAGGCCGGCGTCCAGCCTTTTCTCCGCAATTTGCTTTATTTCCTGCGCGCGATCCACGATTTTCTGGCACAGCGCGACCCGATCTTCCTTTTTGTCTTGCATGTCCAGTTCCGTAGTCGCCAGCTCCTTCTCCGCCGCGAAAAGCGGATCGAGGGCGATCTTCCCGGCCTGGTACTCCGCCGTGCGCAATTGCACCAGTTTTTGAGCGGCCTCCAGCTTGGCCTGCTGCAGCTTCTTCAACGCGTCCTCGTCCTTGGCCGGCGCGGGCGCATCTCCCCCCGCGTTCGCCGCGGCCAGGTGCACCCGGCACGTAAAGGCCAGCTGCGGATCGCCGCGCTCCAGCAGCGACTGGCACAGCGTCAGCAGCTGCGGATGCAGCGTGACGTCGGACTCCTTGCCGTCCAGCACGATGCGCAGCGGTTTGTCGAGCGTCGCCAGCCGGCCGTCCAAATCGAGATCGAATTCCTTCACTTTTTGCGTCGTGATCTTGGCCGTGCTGTCGCGGAGGACGACGTCGATGCTCTGCCCCTTCTCCGGTTTGGGCACGGTCAGCCAGAAGAAGTCCGTGATGTGGGAATCCATCGGCTCCCATGTCAGATGGCGCGGCACGGCGCTGCGCGTAAACGGCAGCATCTCCTTCAGGTAGTCCCGGTCGGGCAGGCCGCCGTGGCCGAAGCCCTTCTCCTCCTCGAACACCACCGGGAAGTCGTCGGGGCTGTCCTTCTTGAGCTTCTCGATCTGGTCGTTGAACTTCTCGCAGCGCTCGCGCCGGCCGTAGGCGTTGTCCTCGCTGCCGACCATGAAGGTGAAGCGCGTGTTGCGCAGGCTGTACGGCGAGATCGTGCCGTCGGTCGCGGCGGCGGCGCTGCTGTGGATCGCGGCGAAGCGGTCGGGGATCTTCGGCCCGATGAAAAAGGCGCCATAGCCGCCGTGCGAGTAGCCGATCAGGAACACCTTGTCGGGATCGACGTCGCCCAGCAGCGTGAACTGGCGGATCAGGTTGATGACCAGCGGCGGCACGTAGTCGTCGTAGAAGCCGTTCCACGTATCGTTCGGCGCCCGCAGCGCCAGGTACTTGTAGCCGCTGACTTCTGGATGGTCCTTGTAATAGATCTGCATCATCTTCCATTGGCTGTCGTTCAGCTCCTTCGGCGCCCCGCCGCCGCCGTGCATGGCGACGACCAGCGGCCAGCCGCCGTCCGGCTTCTTGCCGACCTCGCGGACCACGTAGGCGCTGAGATAATCCTTCCAGCGGACCTGGTTCGCCTCGAAATCTTTCTTCACGGCGTCCGAAACGGCGGATTCCTTGTACGCCTTCCAGACGGCGGCGCGGACGGCCGGTTCGTTGGCGGCCAAGAGCGCGTCGAGATGCGGGTCGAACTGTAGCTTGGCCCGCTCCTCGTCGCTCGCCTTGAAATAGGCCGCGGCCTCCTTGCCGATCTGCTCCGCCTGCTCCTTTTCCAGAGCGGCTTTGTCCCCCTTGGCGGCGTAGCGCTCCGTGACGTTTTCGGCGTAAACGTCCTTGCGGTTCCGCGCCCAGACGAGGGGAAACGACACATCGGTTTTGCGGAAGCTGGCGGCGTAGATGGCGTGCTCCGGCACGTCCTTCTTGGCCTCCGAGGCGTTCTTGACGAACCAGCCGCGGTCCAGGCCGGTGGGGTCCGGCTCGCAGGCGCCGGTGAAGTGCCAGCCGTCGTCCCAGATTTCGACCCAGGTGTGATTGCCGGAGTTGTTCGACCACAGCGGGGTGCCGGCGATCCGCGTCGGCACGGCCACGCTGCGGCAGGCGTCGCTCAGAATGATCGACAGGCCGGTGCAGGACGCGAGGCCTTGCTCGATCGACTCCTTGGGGCTTTGGTTCGCCTTCTTCCGTTGCGTCGAATAGCGGACCTTGAGCGTGCCAAAAACGGTCGCATTGAGCTTCATGGCCGCCTCGGTCGGCGTCTTGCAGTCCTTGACGATCGGCATGCACAGGTCGTACATGTCTTTCCGCCACGCGTCGCGCGACTCATCGACGTTGGCATAGGCGAGGATATTGTTGAGGAAAAGGTCTTCGGGGATTTTCGGACCCCAGGCGGTTTCCTTGCGCGCCTTGTAAGCGAGGTCGGCGTCTTCAAGGAGGAAATCGGCGTGGATCCATTGCAAATCGCGATCGGGCATATTGGCGATGAGGAAGGCCATGCCCTTGCGCTGCTCCTCCGGCGACTTCGTGAGGGCGGCGACCAGC
>DATKHW010000497.1:0-9131 GCA_035546275.1 Gemmataceae bacterium | reverse complement strand
CATCTTCACCAGGAACTACACGGCTCTCCGCCGGTTTAACGCGCTTTTTTCTGGAATCGCCCGACCCGACCGAAGAAGATGAAACGGCGTCGCCATCGGGAGGAGGAGTTATGTCGCCGGACGCGCCCTGCCCTTCCGCGGAAGCCCTCCGCCGCTCCCTCGACCCCGACGATCCCATGCCGGAGGCGGAACGGCGGCGCATCGAAGCGCACGTGGACCGCTGCAGCCAGGGATGCAAGGTGCGGCTCGACGCCCTCCTGCGCGGCAACACCGTGACGGGGGCGGATGAAGGGACTTCGATCCTCGACAGACCCGGTGCGGCGGCCGAGGCTCCGGACGAGCCGCTGCCGCCGCGGATGGGTCGCTACGAGATCGTCGGGCGTCTCGGCGCCGGCGGCATGGGCGTGGTCCTGCGCGGCCGCGACCCGCAGCTCGGCCGCGACGTGGCCGTCAAGGTCCCGAGCTTTCACGGCCCCGCCGACGCCCGCACCGAGGCCCGGCGGCGGTTCGTGCGGGAAGCCCGGGCCGCGGCCGCCGTCCGCCACGCCCACGTCTGCCCGATTTACGACGTCGGGGAACAGGACGGACGGCCTTTCGTGGTCATGGCGCTCATCGAGGGGGAAAGCCTGGCCGAGCGCCTGCGCCGGCAGGGGCGGTTCGAGGAGCCGCACGAGGCGGTGGACTTGCTGCTCAAGGTCGCCGACGCGCTGGCCCGCGTCCACGCCGCGCGCGTGGTCCACCGCGACCTCAAGCCGGGCAACATCCTGCTCGACCGCGCGGGCGAGCCGTTCCTGGCCGATTTCGGGCTGGCCCTGCCGGAGGACGGCGAACGGTTCTCCTCCGCCAACCAGATCGCGGGGACGCCGGCCTACATGGCGCCGGAACAGATCTCGCCCGAGCTGGGCCTCGTCGGCCCCCAGACCGACCAGTACAGTCTGGGGGTGGTCCTGTATCAGATGCTGACGGGCCGGCTGCCGTTCGAGGGGTCCGCCGTCGCGGTGATTTACCAGATCGCCTCACAGCCCGTGCCGCGGCCGTCGCAGTTCCGGCCCGGACTCGACCCGGAACTCGAAGCCGTTTGCCTGAAGGCGACGGCGAAAAAGCCGGCCGACCGATTCGGTTCGGTGCAGGAGTTCGCGAGCGCCCTTGAGGCGTACGCCCACGGCGCCGGCCGGCGTCTCGCCGAGCCAGCCCCTCCGTCGGCCGCGGCCGCGGCCGCGCCAAAACAGGACCTGGCGCCGAAGGACGACGAAACGCGTCGCCTGTACCTCGCGGCGTGGTATCACCTGGAAAAGCGAACCGAGGAAGCCCATCGAAAAAGCATCGCGACCTATTATCAGGTCCTGGACAGGGATCCGACTTTCGCACCGGCCTGGGCGGGCCTGGCGTACGCCTACCACGCGCTGAGCGTGTGGGGGTATGCCTCGCCGACCGTCGCGTGTCCCAAGGCGAAGGGCGCCGCGTTCCGGGCCCTCGCGCTGGCCCCTTCGCTATTCGAGGCCCAAAGGGTGCTGGCCATCCTTCAGATGGAGTACGAATGGGACCTGGTCGGCGCCGAGCGAGACGTCCGCGCGGCCCTGGCCCTCAAGCCCGACGACGCCGCCGCGCACCAGGTGCACGGCAAGTGCCTGGCGTGTCAGGGCCGCCATTCCGATGCGATCGCCGCCTTCCGCCGCGCCGAGGAGTTGGACCCGTTGTCGGCGATGACGAGTACGGACCTCGGCCGGCACGGCTTCCTGCTGGCCCGCAGATATGACGAGGCCGTCCTGCAGTTGCGCAAGGTGCTCCAGACCGACCCGGACTTCTGGCTCGCGAATCGCCACCTGGGCTGGGCCTACCTCCTCCAGGGCAAGAATGCCGAGGCCCTCGCCGCGTTTGCGACGGCCAGGAGGCTTCAGGACAACGGGTATACGCTCTCCAGCCTGGGCTATGCCTATGGCGTTTCCGGTCAGCCGGCGAAGGCCCGCGAGACCCTGGATGCGCTGACCGAGCTGGCGCGCCAGTGTTATGTTTCGCCGGACTGCCAGGCGCTCGTCTATATCGGCCTGGGGGACCGGGACCAGGCGTTCGCCTGGCTGGAAAAAGTCGTCGCGGATCGTTCGGAATGGGTGTGCAGATTCCGGGTCGATCCGGTCCTCGACCCTTTGCGCTCCGATCCTCGCTTTGATGCGTTGACGCAGCGGATAAACCTCAAGGGGTAATCGGAGCGGCGAAGGGGGTTGGGGACTGGAGCGCCGAGCGGCCCCGGCCGGAATGCAGGCGGGGCTGGCCGCCCAGCCTGCACGGCAATCGGCGGTTTTCACCGCATCAACGCCACAACTTCATAGATGGACATTCGGCCCTCCGTCGAGGCTTTGGCTGGGGCCGCTTCGGTCTTCGGAGCATTGACGGCCTTGGCCGCAGCAGTCGCGCCGAGCGCGACGCTGGACAACCTGATCAGTGAAGCCAAGAAGCGGCCGACCGATGTCATGAACAGGAACATAATTAGGCTCCTCGTGTGAGGGTCGCAGATTACTTCGTAAGTCAGCCGCCGCGGCCGACCATCTTCACCAGGAAATACACCGCTCCCGGCCGGTTTAACGCGGATTCTTGTGGAATCGCCCGACCCGGCCGCGGATGATTGAGCGGCGTCGCCCACGGTGAGGTGAAGTCATGTCGCCGGATACGCCCTGCCCTTCCGCGGAAGCCCTCCGCCGCCGCCTCGACGCGCGCCGCCCCCGCTGCATTGCGGCCTTCCGTTCATTCACGAAGCCCGACGCCGTTCGGCAGACTGCGTCAGGGGGCGTACAGCCGCCGACGCTGCTTGGGATGGACGGACGCTGGCTCCCTCACGGGCTTCATGCCGGACGCTCTGCACATGGACCACGACCCCGGCGAGGATGCCGACCACGAGCAAGTGGAACAGCACAATGCAGAAGAACGCCGTGGGGGTGAGACCGGCGTACAGCAGCAGCGCAAGCAGACCGAGAGACGACTTCAAAAAGATCATTTCTGTTTCTCCTTCAAGAGACGCCTGAGTTGGGCGCCTTGGTTGTGTTTGTGTTGACGACGCCCGCCGTCTTCACCAGCAGCTACACGGCTTTCCGCCGGTTTAACGCGGATTTTCGTTGCCACGCGGTTTTCGATTGAGAAGAATGAGGGGACGGCATGCTAATTACTCCGGCAAGGAAGATGGACGCACAAGCCTGAAGCGCAAGCGAAGGAAGAAGCCTTTCCCCTTCGCTAGCGCTTCAGGCTTGTGTGACTCTCTTTATCGCCGCAGGAATAGGCCCAGCGACGCGTCCGCCGCCCGCCTGGCCGCCTCAAGGATAAGCGAGCGGTTACACCGTGACCAACGTCCCTCAACTCTCGATCAAGCCGCCGCGGCCGCGCCCCGGCTCCAAAGCGGCCATCGTCTCGCCGTCCGCTCCCGGTCTTGCCCTTTTTCCCCATCGGGCGGAGCGCGGCGTCGGCTACCTGCGAAGTCTCGGCCTCGAAGCCGTGGTCCTGCCCAACGCCGCCAAATGCAATCGCTGGACGGCCGGCAGCCCGCAGGAGCGCGCCGACGACCTCCATCGCGCCTTCGCCGACCCGGATGTGTCCGTGGTGCTTTGCGCCACCGGGGGCAACCACGCGAATCAAGTCGTGCCCTACCTGGACTGGGACCTTATCCGCGCCAACCCCAAGATCTTTCAGGGTTACTCCGATATAACCACTCTTCTTTGGGCCATCGGACGCCATGCCGGGTTGCGGACCTTTCATGGTCCGACTTTGCTTCCCGAACTCGGCGAATATCCGCAGGCGCTGCCGTTTACTGACCGCTATCTTCGCGCCGCCTGGTTCGGCGACGAGCCTCTGATATTCGCGCCGGCCGAGAGCTGGACGGACGAGTTTCTCGACTGGACCGTCCAGGCGGACCTGAAGCGGCCGCGCCGGCTCAAGCCCAGCGACGGGTGGCAAGTGCTGCGGCCGGGCGCGGCCGACGGCCCGCTCATCGCTGGTTGCCTGGAGACGGTGTGCTGGCATTTGAAAGGCTCGACCGACTGGCTCGATCTGGACGGCGCGGTGCTCGTGCTGGAGCCGTGCGAGAACTGTTTCGTCGATGTCAGCTCGCCGCCCTTTGTTGACGCGCACCTCACGGACCTGGTTCGCCTCGGCGTTTTCGACCGCATCGCCGCCCTGGTCTTCGGCCGGCCCTACGGCTACCGCGACGAGGATGTGCCCGTACTGTGGGACCTGATCCGCCGTCACACGGCCGCTTCCGGAATTCCGGTGCTGGCCAACGTGGACTGCGGCCACACCGACCCCATGCTCACGCTTCCCCTGGGCGCCAGGGCGCGGGTCGATGCGGAAGCCGGAGAATTCCGGCTGTTGGAAACGGCGACCGTGGAAAGGCTCGTCCCCATGCTGACCATCGCCTTGACCGCCGTTCAGGAACGCGCCCTGCGCCGCCTCGTCGGCCTGCTCGACGCGGCCGGGGCCTGCTGGCAATTCACCGGCGGCTTCGCCGGCAACCTGCACGGCTCGCGCTGGCCGCTGCACGACCTCGACGTGGATGTGGCAAGGGACGACCTGCCGCGCTTCGCCGAGCTGCTGGCGCCGTACACGACGTTTCCCCTCGGCCCCTACGCCGACGACGAGTTCGAGCTGGTGCTGTGGCGGGGCGAAATCGAAGGGCAGGCGATCGACGTCAGCCAGGCGGAGGAGGGATACGCCCGCGTCGGCGGCCGGCGCGTGCCGCTGGACGTGAACCTGACCCGGCGGCAGCGCGTCCGGGCGCTGGACCTGGACGTATGGGTGCAACCCTTGGACGATCTGATCGCGTACAAGAAACTGCTCGGCCGATCGGCCGACCTGCTGGATCTGCAAGCCCTGCGCGCGGGCGGCGTCGGCTACTGACAGTTGGGAAAGTAATGTCCGCCGCCTTTCGAGGCGGCCTGCGTTTGGCTAAGTGACTGTCCCATAAGCCTCTCCCCTCTCCCCGGTACTCCGGGGAGAGGGGTCGGGGGTGAGGGGCGCTTTTCTCCCCTCTCCCCGGTACTCCGGGGAGAGGGGTCGGGGGTGAGGGGTCTGTGGGACGGATTGCCAATCCGTCCTACTCCCCTCTCCCCCGAGTACGGGGGCGAGGGGCTTATGGGACAGACTCTAACAGCCATTAGCTGTTAGCTAATAGCTGTTAGCAAAAATGCGGACATTACTTTCCCGACCATCAGTAATGCGTGTACTCGCGCTTCGTCCCCGCAAAGCCGGCGAAGAGCGCGCGATGCCGCGCCAGCGAATACTCGTCCTGCCGCGTCCCGTATTCCCGCACCCACGCGATCAGCGGTTCGAGATACCGCGCCTGGTCTTCCGGCGAGGCGCAATACTCCGGGTCCCACGGCCGTTTGCGGCAGTTGGCCACGCACGCCTCGACGCCGGGATTCAGGAAACGCAGCTCCGTGCAGTGCGGCAGGGCGGCCTCCACGAGATCGCCGTAACAGCCCTCGATGACCCACGTCGGGTTCTCGGCGACGAAGGCGGCGAGGGCGGCCAGGCTCTGCGCAATCGGCTGCCGCACGCCGGGCGGTCCCCAGGCGATTTGATCCAGGCACAACCGCGACAGGCCCAGCGCGGCCGCCGCCTCGCGCGCCATGGTCGTTTTTCCCGAACCGGCGTTGCCGTAAATGAGAATCCGATGCGTGTTCATATATGCTCGTGTATGGATTAGGACGCCGGATCAAGGTTGGAAAAAGGGCCAGCGCAGATTATGGGGCCTTCATCTACGCTGGCACATTTTCCCTCTCGCGAGTCGGTGGAGTACCACGCCCACGGACCCAATGGCCCTTCGGCAGAAGACGTCTTACATAGGGGAGAGGCGATCGGAACCGACCTCCTCGTCCCATTCAGAGCCATAGCCCTCGTAGTGGACCTTGTAGGTGCCTCTCCCATTGTACACAGCCAGGATCTCGCCCGGATACCACTTGCCCTCCCAGAGGATGTACACCTGCTCTCCCTGGAAGTAAGCGACGTGGGCCACGGCGCTGATCCGCATGGCATTCGCCCGACCCTGCACTGGACCGGCCTGGGCGACCGCGCCAAGGCTAGCGAGCGATCCCAGAAGCAAACCCGTCGTCAGTATGAACTTGGACATGACAAAGCTCCTTTCGTGAGCATGACAGAACTGTCGCAGCCGCCCGACAACACTGCGGAGTCGAAGGCCGCGCCGAATCAGGGCGGGAACGGATCGAAAGTCGCGTCCCCTTTCCCCTTGAAGACCGCCCCCAGCAGGCCGACCGTCTTCACCAGTAACTACACGCCTCTCGGCCGGTTTAACGCGCTTTTTTCTGGAATCGTCCGGCCCGGCCGGGCATGATTGAGAAGCGTCGCCGTCGGTGAGGTCCAGCCATGTCGCCGAACATGCCGTGCCCATCCGCGGACGCCCTCCGCCGCTCGCTGGATCCGGACGAGTCCATGACAGAGGCGGAACGGCAGCGCATCGAAGCGCATGTGCACGGCTGTCAACGGGGCTGCAAGCAAGCCATTGACGCCTTCCTGCGCGGCAACAGCCTTCCGGCAGCCTCCGAACCCGCGCCGACGACGGTAGAAGCCGCACCGTCCCCGCCGGAGCCTGCCGCGCCGACCGTCGCTAAACCTTGTCCGCCTGCCGGGGCGGTCGCCCGGGACGAGCAGGATGCGGAGACGCGCGCGCTGTTGCGGCGGCGGCTGCTCGTTATCTTCACGATCCTCGCCGGGCTGGGCGGGACCGGCGCCCTCGCGGAAATGGTGACCGGCGTCGCCTACCAGTGGTGGCACTGGCTTCAGCCCGGCCTGTGGGGTGGCCTCGCCCTCCTCCTGGCGGGCCGGCGGCTCTCGTTGCCGGCCCTGCGGGGGTGCGAGCTGGTCGGCTTCTGCTCCTTCGGGCCGGGCTGGTGCTGGTTCACGGCCCTGCTGAGCAGCGGCGACTTCCTGCGGCGGCTGGGCGACGTCCCCAACGGAGTAGGCCTCTCGGCGTTCAGCATCAGCCTGATGTGGTTCTCGCTGATCGCCGTCTATGGGACAGCGGTCCCCAACACCTGGCGCCGCGCCGCGATCATTATCGGCGGGATGGCGGCGACGCCGTTCGTGGTAGTGGTCTGCACCTGGTGGTTCGATCCCCCGCCGGTTCGCGTTCAGTCGGCATTCTTGATCTGCCTCGGCTGGTGGATGGCCTTGGGTTTCGCGACGGCGCTGTTTGGGTCGCACAAGCTCAGCCAGTACCGGAGGGAGGCGGCCGAAGCCCGGCGGCTGGGGCCGTACACCCTGGTCCGCAAGCTCGGGGCCGGCGGGATGGGCGAGGTTTACCTGGCCCAACACCGGCTGCTGAAACGGCCGTGCGCGGTCAAGGTGGTCCGCCCGGACCAGGCGGCCGACCCCCAGCAACTGGCCCGATTCGAGCGCGAGGTCCAGGCCACCGCCGGGCTGACCCACCCGAACGCGGTCCAGGTGTACGACTACGGCCGCACGCCGGACGGCGCCTTCTACTACGCCATGGAGTACTTGCCGGGGCTGAACCTCCAGGACCTGGTTAGGCGGCACGGCCCGCTCCCGCCAGGGCGGGCGGTGTACCTGCTGCGGCAGGTGTGTGGGGCGTTGCGGGAGGCGCATGCGGCCGGGCTGATCCACCGAGACGTCAAGCCCGGCAACGTCATCGTCTGCGACCGCGGGGGAGTTTCCGATGTGGCCAAGGTGCTCGATTTCGGGCTGGTCCGGGATGTGAGCGCGGGGGCGGCGTGCTTGACCCAGGATGGGACGATCGCCGGGACGCCGGCGTACATGGCCCCGGAGCAGGCGAGCGGGGCGAGCGTGGACGCGCGCACCGACGTCTACGCGATCGGCGGGCTGGCTTATTTCCTGCTGACGGGCCAGCCGGTGTTCGCCGACCCGTCCGCCCTGAAGGTCCTCGCCGCCCACCTCTATGAGGCGCCCGCGCCGCCGTCCCGGCGCCGCCCGGAAGTGGCCGCCGACCTGGACGCGGTGGTGCTCCGCTGCCTGGCCAAGGCCCCCGCGGATCGGTTCCCGGACGTGGCGAGCCTGGAAGCCGCCCTGGGCGCCTGTACGTGCGCGGGCCAATGGTCGCCCGCCGAGGCGGCGGCGTGGCAGCGGTCGCAGGCGGGAGCGGGCGTGCTCGCCGCTGGGGATGCGGAGGCCTAGCTCATAGTTATACATTAAATATGAACGAACGCTGATTTTTAGGGCGGCCAGCCCAGCCTTCGCGGTAAGCGGCGCGCTTCACCGCATCAACGCAACAATCTCATAGATGGACATTCGGCGCTCCATCGAGGTTTTGGCCGGAGCCGCCTTGGGCTTCGGAGCATTGACGGTCTTGGCCGCCCGAGTCGCGCTGAGCGCGGCGCTGGTCAAGCCGATCCGCGAAGCCAAGAAACGGCCAACCGATGTCATGAACGGGAACATAGCCAGACTCCTCGTGTAAAGGTCACAGAACGGTCGCAGCCGTCGCGGCCGACCATCTTCACCAGGAAATACACCGCTCCCGGCCGGTTTAACGCGCTTTCTGGTCGAAAAACCTTCGGCAAGTCGCCCCACGTGCGGCGCCTAGCGAACCGCCCGGCCGCCCTGGAACTGCTCCCGGTACAGACGCGCGTACAACCCGCCGCGGCGCAGCAGCTCCTTATGCGTGCCGCTCTCCACCAGCCGGCCCTGGTCCAGCACCAGGATCAGGTCCGCACTGAGGATCGTCGAGAGGCGGTGGGCGATCGCCAGGGTGGTCCGGCCGCGCATCAGCGGCGCCAGCGCCCGCTGGATCGACCGCTCCGAACGCGAATCGAGGGCGCTGGTCGCTTCGTCCAGGATCAGGATGCGCGGATCCTTGAGCAGGACACGGGCGATCGCCAGCCGTTGCCGCTCGCCGCCGGAGAGCTTGTGGCCGCGCTCGCCGACCATGGTCTGGTAGCCGGCCGGGAGCGAAGCGATGAAGTCATGGATGTTCGCGGCCTTGGCGGCCGCGAACAGCTCGGCGTCGGTCGCCTCCAGCTTCCCGTAGCGCAGGTTCGCCGCGATGGTGTCATGGAACAAGTAGGTCTCCTGCGCCACGATCCCGATGTCGCGCCGCAATGACGAAAGCGTCACGGTGCGCACGTCGATCCCGTCGATCAGCACCGCGCCGGATGTCGGGT
>DATKHW010000496.1:0-2097 GCA_035546275.1 Gemmataceae bacterium | reverse complement strand
TGTAACAACTACCGCGCCGTGTAAATTGTGCAGAGCGCCCCGCTTCAATCGCTCTTTTCCGGGCGGGCGCGCTGTGTTATGGTCCCCGCGCTTCGTGAGTGACCGGTTTCCGACTCGCGCTCCGCACCGACCCCTCCGCTCGTCGTGAACGCTTTTACCATAGCATGTCACGGACGGCTTAGCGCCGTTTCGCAGGAGTCCTCCATGCGCAAGGACGCGCTCCACCTCGCCGCCCTGCTCGCCCCAATGATCTGGATCGCCGCCGCTCCGAACAATGGCTTTGCCTGAGGCGGGCCGGGGTGCATCACCCTGCCCGGCGGTCCGCCGGCCGAACTACCCTACTACGGCGCTCCGTCTTATGGAGCGCTGCCTCCGGGCGCGGTTCCCTATCCGCCGCCAGGCGCCACCGTCATCCCGGCGGCGCCGGCCGCCGGGCCCGCAGGCCAGCCGGTTCGCACCGCACAAGCGCCGCCGCCCAGGAAACCCGTGATTCGAGCCCAGGCTCCTGATGCAACGACGACGCCGAGTCGCCCGACGGTGGCCATGCCGTCGCCGGAGCAACTAGGCGTGCGCAAGCAGCCGCCGGCGAACGACTGGGCCGCGGTTCACAAGCGAATGGACGCATTAGAGGTGGCGACGTTTCAGGTGGATCGCGTAAATGCGGATATAGTTCAGTTTACTTGCCTGCTTCAAGGCGAGGCAGGAAAGACCCATCGCATCGAGGCGCAAGGCGCCACCGACATTGAAGCGGCCCAGCGCGCCTTGGATGAAGCGCAGCGCTGGCGCGAGGGGAGGAGGTAGAAAACAAACGGAGTACGCAGCGCTAGCAAGTGAACTCACTTGCCGGCGCTGCGTACTCCTTGGAATTGATACCTGACCGGATCACGCCTTGAACGGTTCGTATTCCTTCGTCTTGACGATGCCCGGCTGTGGCACGGGGTACTTGCCGTCCTTGTCAGCCAGCACTGGGGCCGCGCCGCCGATCGTCAGCTTGTCCACGTCCGGCGCCATCTCAACGCACTTGTTGAGGTAGTCGTCGCGCTTGACCACCTGGCCCGTGTGAGCCGCTATGCGGCCCATCGCCGTCACCAGGCTGGCTTCCGTCCCGCGCGGCGCCTCGTTGTACGGCTTGTTGTTGCGGATGGCGTCGAGCAGGTCGTCCCACTCGATGTCGTAGGGGTTGCCCTCGTCCTTGCCGTTGTTATAGCGCCACGTGATGTCTTCCTTGTTCGTGACGTCGAAGCCCTTGTAGGTGCGGACGCGGGCCGGAGCGTGGCTGGCTTCGGAGATGACACACGATCCCTTCGAGCCGATGCCGTAGCTGGCGAACAGCTGGCTGCAGTTGGGCATGGTTCGGCCCTGGAGCAGCAGCTTCGTGCCGTCCTTGTACGTGTACTCGACAGCATAGTGGTCAAAGTTCTGGTCAATCTGCGGCACGCCGTTGAGTTCGCGGTAGTGCCGGCCGCCGGTCGCCGACGCCATGATGGGAAAGGCGTCCTTCATCCAGCAGCATTCGTCGATGTGGTGGATGAGGAAGTCGCTGTAGCAGCCGCCGCTGGCCCACAGGAAGCTGTGGAAGCGGCGAATCTGGTATTCCAGTTCGTCCATGTTGGCTGGCTTGACGCCGCTGAAGCAGCTGGCCTCCGGCCCCATCATGCGGTAGGCCCGCAGCAGCGTCAGTTCGCCGATGGCGCCGTCGCGAATCCGCTGGTAGAGCTCGGCGCGGGCCGGGCTGTGGCGGCACATCAGGCCGACGCCGACCTTGAGGTTCTTCTTATTTGCTGCGTCGGCAAGAGCGAACATGCGCTTGGCGGCGGCCCCATCTACCGCGACCGGCTTCTCCATGAATACGTTCAGGCCTTTGTCGATCGCGTATGTGAAATGAACCCAGCGGAAGGCGGGCGGCGTCGTCAGGATGACGATGTCGCCGGGGTTTAGGCAGTCCATCGCCTTCTTGTACGCGTCAAAGCCGATGAACCGGCGATCGGGCGGCACTTCCACCATCTTGCCGATCTTGTCGTCGCCGGCGAGATTCTTATAGCTGGATTCCTGGCGGTCCTTGAAGACGTCCGCCATGGCGACGAGCTTGCACGGCCC
>DATKHW010000495.1:0-2935 GCA_035546275.1 Gemmataceae bacterium | reverse complement strand
CCCGCCCCCGGCTCGCCGCATCCACTTTACGGGTTATTGATATCCTTCAGGGGGATGACTTGCCAGCGCTCGTAGCCTTCGCGCTGGTTCATCTGGTTCAGCCTTTCCGTCAGGTTGTAGTACGGGACCTCGCGGAGCGTGCCGTCCTGGCGGTCCAGCACCTGGCTGGTGCCGCGGATGTACTCGTCCCAATCATCCACCGCCCGGTCCATGATGTGCTGGCGGTAGTCGTTCACGTCCTCGATGATGCGGCCGATCGCCTTCATGTCCTCGGCGGCCTGCTTCAGCCGAGCCTCGAAAACGCGCGGGTCGGTCTTCCACGACTTCCAGATCGCCAGCATCGTCGGCAGGTTGCGGTCGAAGGTCGCGGCCGGGCAGCTGACGCTGGAGGAGTAGAACGCCCACTGGGCCTGACTGGTCGGCAGCATGTCGATCACCGCCAGCGTGCGCATCGTGACCGTTTTGCCGTTCACGGTAATGTCGGCGTCGTAGAGCAGGTAAGCGGCCTTGCCGGGCAGGAAAGGCGCCGGCGCCGCGCCGAGACGCTGCTTGTAGGTCCAATTCGCGCCGTAGGCCCGAGCGAGGTTCCCGGCCAGCACTTTCAGGGCCGATTCCGGATCGGTGTAGTTGCACACGGGAATGACGCCGGTCCCCACGCCGAGGGAGTTCATGTAGGCGGCGCCGGCGGGGGTGTAAACCGGCGTCCACAGTCCAAAGTGGCCCTCCTGACCGTCGGGCCCGATCACATCCACCATCGAATTGACGGCGTTGACGTTCCAGCCCTTGGGAAGCTGAATCGTGCCGCTGCCGTCGGGCAGCTGCGTCAGCTGCAACGGCGTCTGCGGTGCGGCCGCCGCCGCCGGCAGGTTCTTTTTCAGCAAGGCCATCAGGGCCGGTGCGTCGCCGCCGAACGCCTTGCCCTCGTCATAGGCCACGCCGACCACGGCGTCGGCGGCGCCGACCTGAACCACGACCAGGCCGGAATAGACCGTTTGGCCGCGGGAGGCCACGAAACTGGCCTGAACTTCCGTATCGTCGTCGTCGGCCATGGCGCCCAGGACGCGAGGCCGGCCGTCGAAGTAGGTCGCCAGGCCGTTCAGGGCGCCGTCGAACGCGGCGCGGGCGGACGTTTCGCCCTTGCGCTGCTCGATCAGCACTTCGCCCGTGCCGTTGTCGGCATGAATGGCCGTGAAATCCTTCGGCGGCTTTACATCGGCGGCGCCGGCGACGCCGGCAGTAAGGACAAGAGCCGCAAGCGCGGAAGCGCTCAACTTGCCAAGGAATTGCATCATGGGAAAGCTCCAGGTATGGGGGAAAGTTCTCTGACGCGGCGCCGTGTCGGCTTCCCGCTGTCACTTCCCATACCCAGGTGGACGCATCTTGTGACAGAGCGCTTCCCGTATCCGCCGGCTGATGAATCCTGGGGCGTCAGGCCGCGCCCGCGGGGCCTTCGGCGCTGCGCAAGCAGCGGAACAGGGGGTAATTGAGGGCCGCGCAAACAAAGCTGGCCGCGGCGGCCGGCCAGACGATCGTCCCATCGCCGCCCTGGCAGGCGTTCACCGTGGCCGTCAGCAGCCACAGCTGCAGGACCGCCAGGATCAGGGCCAGACACAGAATCGCGTTGAGGACGGCGTTCCGCTGGGCGCGAGCAAAACGGGGATACATCGTGAGATCCTTAACGAGGATTATAAGGGTTGTTCATCGACGCCGACGGCATGGATGACGCCGTCGCGCAGTTGCAGGGCGACGCGCGGCAACGGCCGGCGCGGCGGCCCGGCCAGCGGCCGACCTGTGGCCGCGTCGAACAGGCCTTCGTGGCAGGGGCAGCGCAGCCGCTTGCCGTCGGCGTCCGGCGTGACGGCGCAGCCCAAGTGGGTACATTTCTGACTGAAGGCTACGATGGCGTCTGGGGCCGGCCGCAGCAGCAAGCACGGCCCCCCGGCGTCCGCGCAGTGAAACCACCGCACCGAGCCGACCGGGATTTCAGCGACGCGGGCGATCGGCTGCGTCGGCGAAGGCGCCCGCCGACCGCGGAACAGGTTGCAGACGGCGAGACCCAGCTGGCCGAGCCCAAACACCGCGCTGGCCAGCATGACGAAGCGCGTAAAGCCGCGCCGGGTCAGGTACTGGTCCTGCGGGGCGTCGACAGGGAAATCCTGCCGCCACGCCGGTTGGTCCGCCGCCGGCCGTCCGTCCGGAGCGGCCGTCCGCTGGGACGGCGCTGAAGGGATCATACGTCGTCGCCCCCTGAATGCAGACCGTCCATCATCATGTCCAGGGCGATCCGCTTGCCGGCCGTTTCCTCGCCCATAGCGGACAGCACATCGACGTATTCCGCACGGCCGTGGCGCGGCGCCAGCACCCGCACTTTCGTCGTGATCGACTGCCCGCCGAACTGGAAGCGATTCATCGGCTTCGAGTTCGGCCGCTCCTGGGTCAGCTGTTCGCGTGTGCCGAAAAACAAGGCGCCGCTGGGACAGACGGAGGCGCACATCGGTTTGCGCCCCGTCGAGGTGCGGTCGTAACACATGTCGCATTTCATCATGAGATCATATTGCGATTCCATCTTGGGTACGCCGAACGGACAGGCCAGGACGCAGTTGTTGCAGCCGACGCAGCGCGGCTTGCGGGCGCTGAGGACGACGCCGTCCTCGGCCTTCTTGATGGCGTCCGCGGGGCACACCTCCGCGCAGGTCGGCGAATCGCAGTGCATGCAGACCACCGGCGTGGTCTGAGTCGAGCGCGCCCGGTCCACGTACTCCAAATGAATCATCGGCCGGCCGCGGTGCGTGTCGCACTCGCTGCACGCCGCAACGCAGGCCTGGCAGCCGATGCAGCGGTTGGCGTCTATGTAAAAATCCATGCCCGTCGGCATAATCGTTTCCTACCCTGGCGAGCGGCCGGCGTGAGCCGGCCGGTGCGACATCGCACCAGC
>DATKHW010000494.1:0-6749 GCA_035546275.1 Gemmataceae bacterium | reverse complement strand
GCGTTGTTTTCCGCCTCATCGAGCGAGTTCGTACTCCAGCCGTATCCCCATCGGCCGTCGTTGACCGCCAGGGCGGCCCAGCCGTTCTCGACCCACACCACTACCTTAGCGTCGTCGGCGTTGGCGTTGGCGACGGCGTCGTTCTGTGCAGCGCTCAGGTCGTCGTAGCCGTGAGTGTACCCATACTGGCCGGTGCTCTCGGAGTAAGCGATGGCCGCATAACTGGCCTGAGCGGCCCGCGCGGCGACCAGCATCACAACGGCGACGGCGGCAACGGCGATCCAGCGTATCGTTTTCATGGCGCGTTTATCCCTTTTCTTGTTGTTTCCCTTGCCAGTTTCCCTCTCTCCGGCCATGAAACGGTCGCGCGGCTGGACCTTGCGCGTTCGTGCGCGAACATCCTCTCAGCTCGCTCCATACAAAAACCAGAAACGTCTCTCCCACGCTGCGAGGAACGTATGATCGATCCGGTTCGGCAAGAGGTCATCGCGCTGGCCCACACCGTCGTCGTCAAGGTCGGGACCAATGTTCTGACTCGACCCAACGGCGCCTTGGAACCCGCTCGCGTGCAGGCATTGGCGGACCAGTTGCAACGGCTGCGCGCCGCCGGGCGCAAGGTCGCCCTGGTCAGCTCCGGGGCCATCGGCGCCGGCATGGGACGGCTCGGTCTCGCCAAGCGACCGACCGACCTGCGGCAGCTCCAGGCCTGCGCGGCCGTCGGCCAGGCCTTCCTGATGCGCGCTTACGAAGACTGTCTGGCCGCGCACCGGGTTCCGACGGCCCAGCTATTGCTGACAGCCGGCGATTTCGACAGTCGGACGCGCTACCTCAACGCCCGCAACACCATCCTCACGCTGTTCGAGTACGGCTGCCTGCCGATCATCAACGAGAACGACACGGTCAGCGTGGCGGAGATCCGTTTCGGCGACAACGACCACCTGGCGGCCCTGGTGACGAACCTGCTGCAGGCGCCGCTGCTGATTCTCCTGTCCGTGGTGGACGGCCTCTTTACGGCCGACCCGAAGATCGATCCCACCGCGCAACTGGTTTCGACGGTCCCGACCATCGACGCGGAGGTGCTGGATAAGGCGGGCGCCAGCCGCAGCGCGCTGGGTTCGGGGGGCATGAGGAGCAAGCTGCGCGCGGCTCGCCTGGCGACGGCGGCGGGCGAATCGGTGCTGATGGCCAGCGGCGAACGGCCCGACGTGTTGGACGCCATTTTCCGGGCGGAAGCAGTGGGGACGCTGTTCCTGCCGCACAACACGACGATGCCGGCGTGGAAGCGCTGGCTGGGTTATGCGGCCCGGCCGCGCGGCCGGCTCATGGTGGACGCCGGCGCCCGGCAGGCCGTGCAGACGCAGGGGCGCAGTCTGCTGCCGATCGGCGTCGTGCAGGTGACCGGATCATTTCACAAGGGCGACGTGGTGGCGCTGTGCGACGCCGACGGCTTGGAGTTCGCTCGCGGCCTGACGAACTATTCCTCCGCGGCAGCGGAACGACTTTGTGGATTGCGCACGGACCAGATCCGTGAAAGGCTCGGCGATTTGCCCTATGAGGAGATTGTGCATCGCGATAATCTGGTCGTAGTGGCGTGAAAGCACAGGGGCGGCCGCATCATGGTATATTGGCTAACGGAAGGAGGGCATATCATGGCGAGCGACTTCATCGAATACGACGCCCCTTCCATGCGAGGCGGCTACCCGCGGACCCCCGAGAGCCTGCCGCATGGCCTGGATTACGCCCCCAGATTTGGTGCGCGAAACGGTGGCAAAGGAAAAGGCCAAGCATCCGCCGCACGTCTTCGACGCCGCCTGCGAAGAGCGAATTCTGAACGAGTGGACGATCGGCTATTACTTCGATTACCTCGGCCACGACGTGATCTACCGGCAAACGCCTCAGGGGCCGGAGGTCGTGGCGGTCGCCTGGGACGAATCCTTCGCCTTGCGAGACCGAGTCGGCGAGGAAGAGTTTGGTAAGTTCAAGACGTGGTTGTCCTGATGAGCCGCCTCGCAACGCCGGTCATTGGGAAAACCTTATGGGCGACAGGCGATGTGCGCTTATCGGTGGACCTGGAGCTGCGGCTGAAGGACCGGGCGGGCGTTTGGAAAAGGACGGCGTTTCGCGTGGACACTGCGGCGGATGTCACAACCTTCCCCGCCTATCAAGCCAAGCAACTCCTGTTGCCGATACCCTCACAGGCCTCACGGGGAGCGATACACAGGCAAACCGGCCTGGAGATCCGCTCTGGCCTGCTCCGTTTTCGTATGGTCGGCATGGACGCGACGGAATACGCCGTGCCTTGCTTTTTCCTCGGCGATCCCAATCGTTTGCCGACAGGGGTTGCTGTCACGAAGCCCCGCGCTCTCCTGCGGCCCCTGGCCCTGCTCGACCAAGTCCAGTTCGATTTCCACAAAAATGCGACCATAACGGCGCCCTACGGCGAGATGATCATCGAAAAGAAATGAAGCGACCGCATCACGATCCCTCGGCCAGCAGCCCCGGCACATCCAGCTCGTAGCAGCTGCCGTTGCCGTTGCTCGTATAGAGGCGCCGCCCGTCCGCCGAGAAGCACAGCGCCTTGACCTGCGTGTCGAGATCAGCGACGCCGCGCGCCGCTCCCGTTTCGGGATCCCAGAGTCGCACGGTATGGTCGTCGCCTCCCGTCGCCAGCAGCCGGCCGTCGGGACGGTAGGCCGCGCACGTCACGGCGTCGGTGTGTCCGGGCCACTCCGCCGCCAGGGCCGCTTCGTCAAGATCGTACACGCGGATGGTCTGAGCGAGCGAGGCGACGGCCAGCCGTCGGCCGTTGGGATGGAAAGCCAGGCCGACGGCGCCGCCCCGAAACGCCGCGATTTGTTTGCGCTGCTCCAGGTCCCACAACGCAATGCAGCCGTCCGCGCCGCTGGTCGCCATCCAGTCGATGCCCCCCACCGCGACAATTCGCATGGCCGGATGAAACGCCAGCGCCTCGACGGAACACTGGTCGGCGGCGTCGGGCAGCAGGAGCATGGGATTGCCGTCGGGAATGCTCCACAGCCAAATGTCGCTGCTGCGGAGGCCGCCGGTGGCCAACACGGCGCAGTCCGCGGAAAACGCCAGCGCCGTAACCGGACCGGCCTGACCTTCGAGGTCGGCGACCCGTCGGCCGCTCCCGACGTCCCACAGAGTCAGCGTGGCCGGGCTGCCGTTTGCGTCGTCCGCAACCCGGCTGCCGGCGATCCAGCGACCGTCCGGACTGGCGGCGAACGCGCGCAACTCCCCCGCATCTTGCAGCCCCGGCCCCTGCGCGGCGTCCTCCGTTCGCCAGACTCCCAGCGTCGCTCCGGCGCCCAGCGCGGACAGCCGTCGGCTGTCGGGGCTGAGCGCCACCGAGGCGCGCGTCGTCGGCAGGTCGGCCGGCTCGCCGCCGTCGTGGGCCCTGTCGCAATCCCAAACATGGATGATGTGATCGGCGCCGCCCGAGGCCAGCCGCCTGCCGTCCGGCGTAAAGGCGAGCGCGCGAACCTCGCGGGCCTGCGGCGGCATGACATGCATTTCGCGATGGCGATTCGTGTCCCAAATGTGAACCGCGAAAGCCGCGTCGGCGCAAGCCAGTCGGGACCCGTCCGCACTGAGCGCGAGTGCGTGGACCTGTCCCGTGTGGCTGTTGAGGAGGATGATCGGCTCACACCGTTCCACGTCCCAGACGCGGGCTGTGGTGTCCCAGCCCGCCGAGTAAAGCCGATGGCCGTTGGGATGCCACACCAGCGCGGGAATGCGGTCGCTATGGCCGACCAAGCTGCCGCGCGACCCGGCCGTCGGCGCGTCCCAGAGATGAATGACTCGGTCCTCGCCGGCTGTGGCCAGACGGCAGCCGTCCGCGCTGAAGGCCACGGCGCTGACGGCGGATTGATGGGCGTTGATTTCCCACAGCGGCGTCTGGGTGTGCCAGTTCCAGAGGCGAACCCGGCCGTCGTCGTAGCCGGCCGCCAGGACATCGGCGGCCGGCGAGAACCCAAGGGCGGTGACCCAACAGGGCTGCGGCCACGATGCTTCCAGCTCCCCGGCGGCCGCGTCCCACACCGAGAGATCGTCGGTGGCCGACGCCAAATGCCGGGCCCCAGCGCTGAAGGCCCAAACCGTCGCCAGCTCTTCCAGGTGATGCCAGCCGAGCTGCCGCCGGCCGTCGAGGTCCCAGCGGCGCACTACGCCCGGCTCCTCGACCGACCAGAGCGTGCCGTCGGCGGCGAACGCCAGGCCGAGCAGGTCGCCGTCGGTGTGGAACGGGTGAGCGCCGAAGACGCGGGTGATGTGGCTGGACGGGGCGTTGAACGACGAGGGCAGGGTTGCTCGGCTCATGCGCATCTCATCACGAATTGGAGGGGGAACAAACCGCATGGGGAGACGCCGCCGCTTCACGATCCGATGGATAAGTCTACAACATTTTTGCGGCTCGTGCGGATTAGAGGCACTCACAAAAAGGCGGCTGGAACTCTAAAATCACAGTTCCAGCCGCCTTTTTGTGAACAGCCGCCTTTTTGTGAATGCCTCTTAATCAATCTGGGCGAGGATGATTATGGAAGAATCACGAGGCGAATTCGCCTTCATCGACTGGCTGCGCCGCCGCACGCCGACCGCGAAGCGCGTGACGATCGGCCCCGGCGACGACGCGGCGCTGCTCGATTGGTCGTCGGGCGCCGGCTGCATCGCCACGACCGACATGCTGCTCGAGGGCAGCTGTTTCGTTCTGGCCGAAGCAGGTCCGCGTCGCGTCGGTCGCAAGGCAATGGCCGTCAACCTGAGCGATATCGCGGCGATGGCCGGCCGGCCTGTGGCGGCGCTGGCGAGCGTTGGACTGCCGCGCCGCGGCGGTCGCGCCGTGGCGGAGGAGCTCTATCAAGGGATGCGCGAGATCGCCGATCTCTTCGATACGCCGATCATGGGCGGCGACACCAACAGCTGGGACGGCCCGCTTGTAATCAACGTGACCTTGCTGGGAGAAGCTACCTCGCTCGGTGTGGTGCGGCGGAACGGCGCGCGCCCCGGCGACTGGCTTCTGGCGACAGGGGCGTTCGGCGGCAGCATTCTCGGCAAGCACCTCGATTTCACGCCGCGCGTGCAAGAAGCGCTGCAGCTGCATCAGGCCGCGCCGTTGCACGCCATGATCGATGTGAGCGACGGTTTGGCGGCGGATGTGTTCCACCTGTGCGAGGAGAGCAGCTGCGGGGCCGTGCTGAACGCGGAGGCGATCCCTATCGCCGAAGCGGCGCGAGCCATGAACGACGGCCGATCGCCGCTGGACCACGCGCTGGGCGACGGCGAGGATTTCGAGCTGGTGTTCGCCGTCGCGCCGGACGACGGACGCAAGCTGCTGCAGACGCAGCCGATCTCCGCTGTCCTTCTGACGCAAATCGGTGAATTCGTATCGGAGACGGGGATATGGTTGGCGGAAGAAGGCGTGCGCCGGCCGCTGCCGCCGCGCGGATATGTCCATGCGCTGGATTAGCGGCGATGGCGATGAGCCGCCATGCCGACCGACGGCGGCGGCATGCTCCTCTTCGCCGACGTGCCGCGCTCAGCGGCCGGCGCCGCGCACGGGGCCTCATTGTCACGAAGAACCGGAATCGCGACCCCCGTCGGCTGCAGTGAATGGGTTGGCGTCACTCTGCCGGCTCCGCCTCCCGGAGCCAAGCCCGGAACGGCTCCTCCTTTTGGAACTCGTACTTGCTGTATCGCTTCCACTTGTCTCCGCACCGCACCCAGAACACCCCCGTGTTCGTCGGCAGACGAAATACCAACTCCGAAAACTCCACGTCCTCGTTTACGACCCTGGCGATGA
The DNA here is from genome assembly GCA_035546275.1 of Gemmataceae bacterium. GTDB lineage: Bacteria > Planctomycetota > Planctomycetia > Gemmatales > Gemmataceae > UBA4732. Next base: position 931 of record DATKHW010000494.1, on the reverse strand, counting down.
TCGGCTTGGCGAACATCAGCCGGATATAGTCCCCTTGCTCGGCTTGCTTGAACTCGTCGGCGTCAAACAGGCTTTCGGAATGGCAGGACTCCAACAGGCCGACTGCAGCCGCTACCCCGCCCGCGATCCCCTTATCGGGGAACTTGACCTTCTTGCCCTCCAGCACGCCGGTCGCCTTCGGCGCGTCTTCCGCCCGACATGCGGCCGCCGTCGCGAACAAAAGGACCACGAATAGGACTGTTCGCATGAAACGCCTCCGTCGCCGAAGGACCACACCCCCGGAGCGGACGAATTGCCCACCCAAGCTGCGCTTATAGGCGCAACGCTGGAACGGCGGAGCAGCGGCCCCGGTCAGGCGCTGCGCCGGATTCGGCTTAGCTCACCTTGGCCCAGAGTATTTCGACTTTGGGCTTCCCACCCTCATCGCGCACGACCACCTTGAGCCAATGCCAAGCCATGTTGCCAATGGCTGCTTCTGCATAGTACACCCTGCCGCCGCGTTTGTCCTTTTCCACGCGGACCTCATGGGTGTTTTGGTTCAGCCTGATCTGGAAGAAGGCCGCGATCGAGTTAGCGGGTAAAAGGATCGGGATACTCGCGAGGCTCAGGTAATTGTACAGGCAGCCGACACAGGGTCTGCGGGTTCCTCTTCTCTGTTGCGGGGCGGCGGCGACGGTAGGCCACCCTGGCGGCGGCGGCGCAACGGGCGGAGGAGGACTACCGCTCGGACAAGGATTTGACCGGCTTCGAGGCGTTCAGCGAGGAAGAACGGAATGACGACGAACCCGATTCCGATTAGGGGCGAAGTAGGGCGGGTCCGCTTCGACCCGGCCGAGGGCGACGAGATCAAGAAGGTCCGGACGGCCGTGGTCGTGAGTGAGGACGCCGTCGGCCGGCCGAGGCTGAAGATCGTCGTCCCAATCACGGAGTG
>DATKHW010000493.1:0-4601 GCA_035546275.1 Gemmataceae bacterium | reverse complement strand
GGACCTGTGGCTCGGCGTCGCCCCCGCCCGGCCCTATGCGCACGGTCCCGTGGATCCCAACAATCCCAAGCGAGGCGTCTACCACGACTTCAACTGGCGCGGCTGGCTGGACTTTGGCACCGGCGCCATCGGCGACATGGCCTGCCACACCGCCAACCTGCCTTACCGGGCGCTAAAGCTGGGCCTGCCGACCAGCATCGTGGCCGAGGCCGGCGATGTGAACCCGGAAACCTATCCGTCGTGGGCGCAGATCGTGTTCCAGTTCCCTGAGCGGGAGCAGATGCCGGCCGTAAAGTTCACCTGGTACGAGGGCCACAAGAATGGCCAGAAGGTGCTGCCGCCGGACGACCTGGTGAAGATCATGGAAGATGTCCGCAAGAAGCACGACATCAAGGACAGCGGCAGCGGCTCGCTGCTGATCGGCGAAAGAGGGATGCTCTTCTCGCCGGACGACTACGGGGCCCGCTACTTCCTGCTACCTGAAGACCAGTTCAGGGACTACAAGAAGCCGGAACCGACGCTTCCGCGCAACGGCAGGGGCGACGACGGCATGAAGGCTGAGTGGATCGCCGCCGTCCGCGGCGGCCCCGCGCCCTATTCCAATTTTGAAATCGCCAGCCGGCTGACCGAGTCGATGCTGCTCGGCGACGTCGCCATGCGCATGACCGGCAAGAAGCTGGAATACGACGGCAAGAACATGAAAATCACGAACAACGACGACGCCGATAAGCTGCTCAAGACCGACTACCGCACCGGTTGGTAAGTGGTCCAAAATACGAGCCGGACGCGTCAGCAACGGGCCTTAACCGTAGCTAGCGCTTCCGGCTCGTATTGCGCTGTCATTTCGCCGCTGTCAGCGCGAAGCAATGCGTCTTCGGCAGATCCAGCTTGCAGGTCGCCGCCTGACGGGCGTCGATTTCATCCATTCTCTTCTTCAACTCATCCTGCTTCTTCGTCTCGTCGCCATTGGGCGCGGCGCGCCGCCCCGCTTGCAGTCCGTGCGCATCCGCCGTATGCTTCCTCCCATCCGATCCGCTGCACATCGCAAGGGGAATGGGCCATGTCGTCCGAAACCTTTTCCTGTCCCGGTTGTGGTGCAATGCTGCAATACATCGCCGGCCTGGCAGCGGGCGCCGCGGTTCAATGCCCCAAGTGCCAGGCGAAGTTCGCTGCGCCGGACCGTGGGACGGCCGGCGCGCCCGGCGACGAATTCACTGCTTCCCCGATTCCCAGCGCGCCGCGCACACCGCCGGCCGATTGGCAAGATTACGGGCCGAGGGGCCGGCGTGCGGCGGACTGGCAAGACGATTATCCCGATGCAGATTATGCGGATGGGCCACAGTTCGGCCGCTACTCCATCGACATTGGCCGTTGGTTCGGCCTGGCCGGCGAGAACTACAGCGCCCTCCTCGGGGCCAGCATAGGCTTCATCCTGCTGGCTGCGCTCGTTTCGGTCATCCCGTACATGCTACTCCTCGGCGCCGCGGTATTTGTGGCGCGCCGAGTCGCCGACAACGATTTGCAGGGGATGCTGGTGACGCAAGCGCTTGCAGCCGGCGCGCAGTTGATCCTAATGCCGGTTTTGTTTTTCCCGCTATGGAGCGGCATGACGGCCGTCAATCTGGCGCAAATCCGGGGCCAGCGCTGGTCGTTCGCCGACTTCTTCGCCGGCTTCCAGCGGTTCGGGGCGCTGGCCGGCGTCGGACTGGCGTCGCAGCTCCTCACGCTGGCGACGGTTTCGATACCTCAACTGGCCGTCGTCTTTGCGGCCTTCCAAAGCGAGGATCCGTCCATGCTGCATCTGGTCCCTGTCGTAACGCTAGCAGGCATGGCGGTCCTGGTTTTCTTTGAGATACGCTTGCTTCTGTTCGCGCCTGCCATCATTTTCGATCGGAACCTGAGCGCGGTGGACGCGATCAAGGCCAATTGGGAGTTGACCCGCGGCCATTTCTGGGGGCTGTTCGGCGTCAGCTTGCTTCTGGGTCTGATCCTGTTCGCCGGCGTCCTGGCGTGCGGCATCGGTCTGCTTTTTGCATTTCCCTTCGCAATGCTCGTTCTGACCGCGGGTTATGTCCTGATAACACAGCGCCGGCCCTCGCCGGATTACGAGTTCCACCGCGACTACTGAGCGGCGACACAGCTGCGGTTTTCCCAATCGGAAAAGCAAGGTAGGATGACATTAGAGGCGCGCGCCCGGCGCCCAACCTCTCCCGCACTCATGAAGGAGGCGTCAATGTCCGTCGCCATGTCCGCGGTCGCCCCCGAACTTAACGGCCATCCCCATACGCCCGTTCCTGTTTACGACAACTCCCCCACTTTCCGCATGGCCTGCCGGCAGCTCGAATCGGTCGCCGAGGTCGTCGAGATCGACAAGGGCATCCTCAGCCGCATGGGCTTGCCCAAGCGCTCGATCGTCGTCAGCATCCCCGTCAAGATGGACGACGGCCATACCGAAGTCTTCACCGGCTACCGCGTGCAGCACAGCCTCACCAGCGGCCCATCGAAAGGCGGACTCAGGTACCATCCGTCGGTGGACCTCGGCGAAGTGGCCGCGCTGGCCATGTGGATGTCCTGGAAATGCGGCATCATGAACCTGCCGTTCGGCGGGGCGAAGGGCGGCATCAGCTGCGACCCCGAAGCGCTGTCGCGCACCGAGAAGGAGCATTTGACCCGCCGCTTTACCGAGGAGGTGCTCTGCATCATCGGCCCGCGCCAGGACGTGATGGCGCCGGATCTGGGCACCGACGAGCAGGTGATGGCCTGGATCATGGACACCTACAGCATGAAGGTCGGCTACGCCTGTCCGGAGATCGTCACCGGCAAACCAGTGGAGCTGGGCGGCTGCATCGGTCGGCGAGAGGCCACGGGACGCGGCGTCACCTACTGCATCATGGAAGCGATGAAGGAGCTGAACATTCGGCCGGAGGAATCGACGGCCGTGGTGCAGGGCTTCGGCAATGTCGGCTCCGTGGCGTGCCAGGAATTGCACCAGCGCGGCGTAAAAGTGGTGGCGGTCGGCGACCGCTACGGCTCGATCCGCAACCCGCGCGGCATCGACGTCCCGGCTCTGCTGCTTCACTGTGCCGCCGGCAAGCTGCTGCGCGACTTCCCCAATGCGGATCCCATCGACAACGCCGACCTGCTGACGACGCCCTGTACGGTGCTGGTTCCGGCGGCCCTGGAGCGCGTTGTCACCGCCGCCAACGCCGGCCGGTTGCGATGCCGCATCCTTGCCGAGGCGGCCAACGGGCCGACGACGCCGGAAGCCGACGCCGTGCTGAATGAGAGCGAAATCTTCATCATCCCGGACGTGCTGTGCAATGCCGGCGGCGTCACCGTGTCGTATTTCGAGTGGGTGCAAGACATCCAGCAATTCCTCTGGAGCGAGGAGCAGACCAACCAGAAGTTGCAGGAGCTGATGTTGCGGGCGTTTCACAGGGTAAGCGACCTGGCCCACTCGCGCGATCTGACGATGCGCGTCGCGGCCCTGAGCCTCGGCGTGCAGAAAATCGCCACGGAGAAGCAGAAACGCGGGCTGTTTCCATGAAACAGACCAGGGAACACGCGGAAGACACGGCAAAAAGAGAGAAAATCAGGTTTTCTTTTCCGTGTGTTCCGTGTGTTCCGCAGTTTGTTTGCCCAGGCCGGCTGCGAAGTAGAAGATCGCGCCCACGCCGATAAAGCCTGCCGCGACGGCGACCTGGCGCGGCTGGTTGAGCGCCAAGTTGGTCAGCACGAACGCGGGCAGCAGCACGTAGAGCAGCGGCACGATCGGATAGCCGGGACAGCGGTAGGGCCGCTCGGCATCGGGCCGGCGAAAGCGAAACACGAATATCGACAGCACGGCCAGCGTCTCGAACGTCAGGGAGCCGAACATGGCGAAGTCCGTCAGCAGGTCGAAATCCAGCGCGGTTTCGCCGAACACTTTCAGCTGATTTAGCGCCGCCACGCCGATCACAAGCAAACACGACCAGGCCGCCAGGACGAGCGTGGCCACGAGCGGCGTGTGGTAACGCGGATGGACGCTGGCCAGCGCGACCGGCGCCAGGTTGTCCCGCCCCATGGCGAAAAGCAGACGCGGACCCACCAGCAGGTTTCCGTTCAGGGCGCCGAAAACCGAACACATCACCGCCGCCGACGCGGCCGCCGCTCCAAGCGGCCCCAGCAGCCGCATACTGAAGACCGTCGCCGTCGTGGTGTCTTTCAGCGCGGCCATTTCCGGCCCGGACAGGACCAGGTAATAGGCAAGGTTGGCTCCCAGATAAAGAAAGATCACCGTTCCGACGCCGACGAGCAATGCGATTGGGATGTTTCGCTGCGGGTTTCGCACCTCCTCCGCGGCTGGCGTAAGGCTCATCCAGCCGTGATAGGCCCAGTAGACGCCAAGAAAGGCGGCGCCCAGGTCGGTGACCATCTTGCCCGACCATGTCGGCGGCCACGTTGGTTGCAGATGCTCCGGTTGCGGGGCTGCCGGAGAACCGGAACCGAGGAAGATCAGCACCAGCGGGGCGGCCACAATGGCAAGCAGCGAGCCGATCTTGACCACCGTAAGGACCACCTGCAACGAGCCGCCCCAGCGCACCCCGCGGACATTTACTAGC
>DATKHW010000492.1:0-2764 GCA_035546275.1 Gemmataceae bacterium | reverse complement strand
TTTTCCATGAGGAGGTCCCGATCGATGTCATTCCATGCACAACGGCGGCTCCGGAACCGTGCCTTCACGCTGATCGAGCTGCTGGTGGTGATCGCCATCATCGCCATCCTCATCGGCCTCTTGCTCCCCGCCGTCCAGAAGGTCCGCGAAGCCGCCGCCCGCATGACCTGCGGCAACAACCTCAAACAGATCGCGCTGGGCGCGCTCAACTACGAAAGCGCCAAGGGCAACCTGCCGCCCGGTTACAACAGCGTCAGCGCCTGCGGCGCCCTGGTGTTCCTCCTGCCCTACATCGAACAGGGCAACCTCTACAACCAGATCAACCCGGTGTGCGTGCAGCCCATCCCCACCTCCAGCAACCCGTCGATGCCGAACTTCGCCGACGGCCAAAGCCCGAACTACCCCTGGTGGGGCTACGCCTACAATCAGTCGCTGATTCACATCAAGACGTTCGAGTGCCCCTCGGACAACCCGTACAACGCCCAGACCGGCAGCTTCTGGGCTTATTCGTGCCCCTACGGCGCCGACAACTTTGAAGGGTGGTACGGCGGCGTCGGCCCCGGTGCGAGCAACTACGTTCCCAGCGCCGGCTCGCTCGGCAACGACTCCGTCAACGGCGACTCGTTCTACGGCCAGTGGTGCGGGCCGTACTATTGCAATTCCTCGACCAATATCTCCGTGATCACCGCCTGCGACGGCACGGCCAACACGATCGGCTTCGGCGAGACCCTCGGCGGCACCAGCGCCTCTCCCCGCGATTTCTACACCGCGTGGATGGGGGCCGGCGCCTTCCCGCTGGCCTGGGACCTGGAAACCCCGACCCAGTGGTACACCTACGGCAGCCGGCACACCGGCGGCATCGTCAACTTCGCCTTCTGCGACGGCTCGGTCCGCGGCCTGAAGGCGACCAGCCTCAACTCCCCCGATTGGTTCACCTCGCACTGGTATCAGCTGCAGTATGCCGGCGGCGTCCAGGACGGCAGCGTGGTTGACTTCACGCAGCTGTAATGCGCCGTTTTCCGCTGGTTTTTCTCCAACGGCCCCCGGAAGCCCACGCCGGGGGCCGTGTTCTTGTATCCGCAGTTTGTGGGACTCGACCATTTTCTCGCCGTCTTTTCCCTCGCATTCCGCGCCGCCGCCTCTCTATAATGGACCCGGCGATCGATCCTGCCAGCCCACCCCGCCGCCCTGCCCCAGGCCCCCGACCGACCCCGCCGGAGTCTCTCCCATGTTGCGATCGCGTTACTGCCTCTGCGTCCTGTGCGTCACGCTGGGGGCCGTCCTGGCGCTGATGCTGTTCTTCCTCGCCCCGCGTCCGGCCGGCGCCGCCGATCCGCAGCCTGCCGCGACGGCCCCGGTCAGCTTCATCAACGACGTGGCGCCCATCCTCAAGGAAAACTGCTTCGGCTGCCACGGGGCGAAAAACCCCAAGGGCAAGCTCGACATGACCAAGTTCGCCAGCTTCCAGAAGGGCGGCACGAAAGACGCCCCCTTCCACGCCGGCCAACCCGACGCCAGCCTCGTGATCGACCTGCTCAAGGGCGCGGACACGCGCATGCCGCCCAAGGACGTGGCCGATCCGCTGCCGCCGGCCAAGATCGCCGTCATCGAACAGTGGATCAAGGAAGGCGCCAAGCTCGACGCCGGCATCGACGAGAAAGCCGATCTCGTAAAAGAGCTGTGCCTGCGCTGGACGCCGCCCGTTCCGCCGATCACATACGCCTTCCCCGTCACCGTCACCGCCCTGGCCTTCACGCCGGACGGCAAGCAGGTCGTCGCCAGCGGCCATCATGAATTGACCGTTTGGGACGCCTCGACCGGCAAGCTGGTGAAGCGCATCCGGACGCGGGCCCGGCGGGCGCTGGCGATGGTTTTCCTGCCCGACGGCAAATTGGCCGTGGCCGGCGGTCGGCCCGGCGAGGAAGGCGACGTCCGCGTCTATGACATCAACGGCGGCACGCCGAAAACGGTGGACGGCGTCGCCTATCTCGACGGCGTGGACGACAAGGCCGTCATGCTCAAGCAGCTGCTCGACGCCGACGACGAGGTGCTGTGCCTGGCCCTCAGCCCCGACGGCAAGAAGCTGGCTTCCGGCGGCTGCGATCGCATCGTCAACGTCTGGGACATCTCCGGCGGCGCCCTCAACGCCAAGCTGGAACAGTCGATCGAGAACCACGCCGACTGGGTCTTCGCCCTGGCCTTCTCCGCCGACGACAAGTTCCTCGTCACCGGCAGCCGCGACAAGACGGCCAAGATGTGGGACCTGGAACACAAGGAATCGGTGCTGACCTTCCCCGACCACCAGGCGCCGGTTTACGGCGTGGCGATCAAGCCCGACGGCAAGACCGGCTTCTCGGCCGGCGACGACAACCAGGTGCGGGCGTGGAACACCCAGGGCGACCAGGCCGCCAAGCAGACGCGCACGTCGGGCGGCCACGGCAAGACGATCACCAAGCTTGTCGTCGTGCCCAAGCAACCGCTGCTTGTGACGGCCAGCGCGGACGACACGGTGCGGATCTGGAACGAAGACAACGGCTCGGCCGTGAAAACGCTGTCGGGCCACACCGATTATGTCTACGCTTTGGCCGTCAGCCCCGACGGAACGCAGATCGCATCGGGTTCGTTCAACGGTGAAGTGAAGATCTGGAAAACGGCCGACGGCAGCGCGGTCAAGGCGTTCAACGCCTCGCCCGGTCTGGCGGCGCCCGCGCCGCCGACGCCGCCGAAATAGCACTCTTGGCGAGCGGCCGGGGGGGGGGGGGGG
>DATKHW010000491.1:0-3293 GCA_035546275.1 Gemmataceae bacterium | reverse complement strand
GCTCGGCCCGGAGGTCGCGGTCGTTGGCGCCGCGGCCGTCCCATTCGCGCAAGACGGCTGACGTGGCGGGGTTGAGGCCGGCGACGTGATGCAGCCAGGTGATGCCGGCGTCCTGGGTCAGATGGCCGGTGCGCGGATGATGCCAGGCGGCGTGCGACGCCAGGCAGCCCATGGGAGCGGCCTTGGTGAAGCAGCCGTGGATAAGGAACGGGCTGCCTTTGTCCAGCAACTCGATGAGCCGGTCGAGCCCGGCGTCGGTAAGGTTTGGAAGCCAGGCGGTGCGCAATTCACGCGCGCATTCGGCGGAAAGCATGAGAGACTCCTTCGAAGCAGGCCACAGGGCTTCGGGCGTCGTGGGGAACCCCACGAAAAGGCAAAAGCATTGTACCCCAAAGGGTCAAGATCGTCGCGGGAGATTCATGAAGGGCGGAAGTGGAAAGCGGGTGGAATGCAAAAACCCCGCCGTCCGCGGGAGCGAAGCGGCGGGGCCGGAACAGAGAAGAGGCCCAAGATGGGGTAGACAGTAACCCCGCGTTTCCGAATTGTCAATGAGTATTTTTCCGATTTGTCGCTCAATCGGTCCATTTCCGCCGCCGGCAAACTCGTCTTGGCCCGCCTCCGACCCACGGCTATAGGGTTTCGCTCATGGCGCCGGGGGTGTTCGCTCACCGCCGCGGTCCGCCAGATTTCGCCCGCCGGAGGAATCCGAATGGTTCGGGGTCTGCTTGGCAGTCCGCGTCGGGGTTTGCTCGCGGGCTGGTTCGTGGCGGCGTCGGCGATCGCGTCCGGTTGTGTGGTCGGCCGCGCCGCGGAGGTGGAGACGCGCGATTTCGCCGTGATGGTGGACGGCGACAAGTCCGGCGCCGTGCACATGACCATCAGCCGCCAGGACGACGGCGCCGTGGCCTTCTCCTGCGACACGGACGTGCGCGTCGGCGGCATCATCACGTTTTACAAGTATTCCTATCGCGGAAAGGAGCTGTGGAAGGACGGCCGCCTCCTGCATTTCGAGAGCAAGTGCAACGACAACGGCAAGCTGTGCAGCGTGACGGCGACCGCGGCGGCCGACGGTTTGCACGTTTCCATCAACGGCTCTGAACACATGTCCTCCGCCGACTCCTGGCTGACCAGCTACTGGGGCCAGCCGGACGCCAAGCTGAACGGCCGAACCGTGCCGATCATCGACGCCGACTGCGGCCGCGACCTGGACGCCAAGGTGGAGTTCGTCGGGGCCGAGAAGCTGAGCCTGGCCGGCCAGGACATGACGACGCAGCACGTCCGCCTGAGCGGCAAAAACGTCGGCATCGATCTGTGGTTCGACCAGTCGGCGCGGCTGGTGCGCCAGGAGTGGGTCGAAGACGGCCATCGCACGATCGTGGAGCTGAGCGGCGTGCGACGGTGACACAAACGGCCGGACCGCCGGCGCTGCTCTTGACCCCTCCCAGCCCTTCGACTATGGGCGGGAGGATTCCAGCGCCCTGATCCGGCCCAAGGAAGCAAGGCATGGCGGAAGTCTATCCGCGGAAGCTGCAGCTCTGGGAAACATGGGCGCCCCTGCGCGTTCACGGAACCGCGCCGGCCCGTCTACCCGCCGTCCCTTCGCTCGCCCAGGATTTCGCCGCCCGCCTCTTCGCCGCCGAGACCCTGCAACCCGGCCGCTCGCCGCGCGAGGCGGTCGAGCCGTTTACGCTGCAATGGTACTTGGAAGCCGAGAGCGTCCGTTACGGCCGTCACGGGCGGTGGCTGCCGCGCCTGCTCGAATTCGGCAAGCACAGCGGCGAGATGCTGCTCGGCCTGGGCGACGGTCTCGGCGCGGATTGGGTGCAGTACGCCCGCAGCGGCGCCCAGACGACGGCCTGCTGCGCCACGGCGGACGCCGCCGCCGTCATCCAGCGCAACTTCGAGCTGCGCGGTCTGCGCGGCCGTTTCCTGGTCGCCGACCCGGCCCGGCTGCCGCTGGAGGCCGCTTCGATCGACGTGGTCTGCGTCAATGATCTGGCCCGCACGGCCCCGGACCCGGCGGCGCTCGTCGCCGAGGTGTACCGCGTCCTCAAACCGGGCGGCAAAGTACTGGCCGTGACGGCGGCGCGGCACAACGTCGATTTCTGGGCGCGCTGGTGCCTCCCCTGGCGCAGCCTGTTTCGACCGGGGCCGGTCGGCGGCTGCAGCCGCCGCCGTCTGCGCCGCCTCTTCTTGCGCTTCGTCGAGCACCGCATCCACAAAAGACACCTGCGCCGGTCGGAAACGCCGCATCTCTTCCGCTGGCTGCCGCTGCCGGTCCTGGAGCGGCTGATGGGGCGTTTCTTGATTCTCAAGGCGTTCAAGCCGCTGAGCGCGGCCATTTCCGTGCCGATGGCGGCGTAAGCCCGCAGCGTGACCCCGCGGAGTGAGCCGGCAGGGCAAGCAAGGGTTTACTCTTGTTAGCGCGCGGCTCGCTGCATTTTCGTTTGCGGACGCTGCAAGAAGGGATGAATAGAAAAGCCACAGGCCCGCGAACCGAAGTTCGCAGGCCTGCGTGCTTGGATAAAGAGGCGGCGACTCCCAGCGCGAGGCGGCTGCTCAACGCAAGCGCCGCCCAGTCGCCGCCCCGTTAACTCCCACAGAACGGAACCGACAATCGAAACCTAGCCGACTCCCTGAAGCGCCGCAAGCGGCGCGTCCCCGGCCGAGCCGTTTTCTGCATCCGTCTGTTCCGGCTGTAGCGGTTGGGGAGGCTGGATCGGCGCTTGCCCTCTCCTCTCCATGCCGCGCTTCGCCGTTCTGCAGCATGATCGCCCGCCGCTGCACTGGGACGTCTTCCTGGAGCAGGACGGCGTTTTGAGGAGCTGGCGGCTTGCCGCGCCGCCGCAAGCAGGCGCCGTCGTGGACGCGGAACCAGCGCTTGACCATCGGCTGGCCTATCTCGAGTACGAAGGCCCCGTCAGCGGCGGTCGCGGCAGCGTGACGCGCTGGGACGGCGGGACATTCGAATGGAAAGCGCAAGAAGCGGATCGAGTAGTGGTCTATTTGGCCGGTTATCGACTCCGCGGCGTGTTCCAGCTGGAGCGCTGCGCCGCCGGAGCCTGGCGCGGATGCTTTACGGCCGATTCGGAGTAAGAAATTGCATTTTCAGTCGGAGACGGGTTTCAGCAGGCCGTCCGGCAAACGCATCAGGAACGCGTTCAGGGCGGCCTCGCTGGCCCGGCCGCGAATGGTCAGCGAGCCTTGATCGACGCGCACGTCTTGCAGCAGCAGGCTGGGGTGCGCCTGGTTCGCCTGGAAACGAAGCACGGCGACCGGATGGCCGTTGAGAC
>DATKHW010000490.1:0-3379 GCA_035546275.1 Gemmataceae bacterium | reverse complement strand
GGCCGCCGCCTGAGCTTCGCGCTCTTTGCGCGGGGTAAGACGAAGCAGGCGGACGATGGCGTGGTTGAAGAACAGGCCGAACAGCACACCGGCCCCGACGACGAGGCGGAGATCGATGGTCCAGCCCATCAGCGGAAGCAGCGTGAAGTTGAGGATGAGGCCGGCAAGGCCGCCGACTGCCGCCCCAATGAGGAGGTTCAGGGCGGCGCGAAGCAAATCCTTGCCCGCGTCCACCACGGAGAAGCGCGGCCGCGCCGCCGGCGCCGCGGCGGGAGCCGTGGTTGCATGGGACGGCGCCGTGGGCGGCGTCGGCTGAACGTGCGGGTCGTTCGGAGGGGGACGCGAAACGTTGGCGTCGTCGGCCATGGGGCACCTTTGGAGTGATATCCCTTGCATGCGCTGCGGGCTCAGCGAATCCTTCCAAACCGATCGAATGGATAATAAACGGCGACGGCCTTGCCCAGCAGCAGGCGTTCCGGCACAAGGCCCCAGAATCGACCGTCGTAGCTCTCGGGGCTGTTGTCGCCCAGGCAGAGGAAATGCCCCGGCTGGACGTACAGCGTTTTTGTGGGCAAAACCCAATTCCGCCAGGTTCCTGGATCGCTGAAATCCAGCGTGGGGCCGTGGTCGCTGGAATTCGCGTTGTCGTCTTTGGCCGCGGTGTAATATGTATCGCGCCACAGCCGCAGCCCGTGAACCGTCCCGCCCACATTCTTCATGCCGATGCTCGCCGGCTGCAAATCGTTCTCCGTCGGCCCTTCGGTTTTGGGCGGATCGTAGGGGACGCCATCGCCGAAAGGCAAGACGTCGTCCACCCACACCGTTAGACGCTGATCCACATTGGCGAAACGCACCGTGTGCTTGCCGCCGCCTTTGAGCGCCGTCGCCTTGGGCTGGTCGTTGAGCGGCTTGTCCTGGCCGACGCGGTACAAGTTGCATTGCCCGCTGGACAGGTCGAAATGCACCTGGAAGCGATCGACGCCCTTGGACAGCTCCAACGTCAGCTCTCCTTGCGCCTGGTCCGGCTGTACCTCGCATTCCAGGATCAAGTCGCCCACCCAATCCTCGCCGGGCGTGTGGTGGCGCGGATCGCCGGTCCAGGTGTTATAGCCCAGGTAATCGGTGATGAGTTGCGTCTTGCCAGGCTCGTCGCGCAGGACGTGGCGGTAACCGAGCCAGTGGACCTTATCCTTGTCGGGAGGGGTCATCAGCCGAAAGCCGTGCGGATCGTCCGGCTTCCAGCCGGCGTCCGCGTCGCGATCGGTCCAGCGCACCCAATCAGGACCGGTAAGGTCCTTTGCGCAATGGTCGTTGTCGTAAACAATGCGGCGTTCCGCCAGCAGGACCTCCGGCGGCTTGCGAAGAATGACAAAGTCGCCGTGGCGGAACAGGTCGCTCGCCTCGTTCTGGTGCTCGTATTTCTTCTTCCACAGCTGCCGCGCCTTGTCTTCGCGCTCCGCCCCGCTCAGGCCCTTGAGATCGTCGTATTGCGGCCCCTTGGAAGCGGGCAAAAGGTAAAGATCGCCGCCGTGAATGGCGATGGTTTCTCCCGGCAACCCGATGAGCCGTTTGATGAAATTCAGTGGCACGCCGTCCTTGAACGGGCCGGTGTGCGGAAACGCCTCATCGCCGGGAAAGCGGAAGACCACCACGTCGAATCGGTCCGGCGGGCCGTTGCTCAGGTCGTAGGCGTACTTGGACACCAAGACGTGATCGCCGCCGCCCCACGCCGGATCGGGGAGCGTGACGGCGCCGGCGGCGTCCGGCGCCGAGTTGGATTCGTGGTCGGTCCCGGTGAAGCGAATAGCCTGACGGCAATTGGGGCAGGTGCAGCCGCTGACCCAGTAGGACGGCGGGGTGGTGGGATCGATCTGCTGGCTGGCGTTGGCGGGAAAGCGGTAGCCGCACTTGGGGCAGACGACCCATTTCTGGTAGCCGAGCAGCGTCTCGGCCATCGAGCCAGTGGGGATGACGAAGGCTTCGGCGTCGAAGGCCTTGAGCAGCAGCACGAAGACGATGACGAAGACGAGGATTTCGACGACATCCCGGAGGCCGTCCGGCGGCGAATCGGTCAGCCGAGCGTCCAAAACGTCGGTCGCCGGAGCGGGTCGATCCCTGACCGGCGCCAAGCGCAGGGCACGGACGATGACGCCGCTGAACAAGACGCCTACCAGGAGGCCGCCGCCGGTAAGAAGCCGCCAGTCGCCGGTCCAATTCGGAAGGACGAACAAAACGAAGTTAAGGATGAACCCCGCCAGGGCGCCGACGGCCGCACCGATGACAAGGTGAAGCATGGATCGGAGCAGACCGCCAATGAATTCGCTTCCAGGCGAAGCAGGCTGCCGCGGTGCGCCAGCGGCCGGCGGCGACGAATGAGGGACGGCCGTCGTTCCGTTCATGAAAGGCGGCGGCACTGCCGAGACGGCGTGCGGCATGGGCGCGGCCGGTTCAAACCTCGGCGGACCGCCTTCGGTGTTCGGTATGGGAAGGGCGGGGTTGTTATCGTCAGCCATGCTGCGTCCTGAGAAGAGGGCGACGCGGCTGTCTCCTTATTCGATCGATCCGTCGCTGCATTTTTTCGCGACCCGTCGGTCGTGGACGTGCTACTGATCCGTCTCCAGCACCGCCAGGAACGCTTCCTGCGGAATCTCCACCTGGCCGACCTGTTTCATGCGCTTTTTGCCTTCGGCCTGCTTCGCCCAGAGCTTGCGCTTGCGCGTGATGTCGCCGCCGTAGCACTTGGCCGTCACGTTCTTCTTCATTGGGGCGATGTTCTCGCGCGCAATGATCCGGCTGCCGACCGCCGCTTGCAGCACGACTTCAAACAGATGGCGGTCGATCTCCTCGCGCAGCTTTTTCAAGAGCTTCCGCCCGCGCCGATCCGCCGCCGATCGATGGACGATCGTGGAGAGCGCGTCCACGCGCTTGTGATGCACCAGCACGTCCAGCCGCACCAAGTCGGCCGCGCGGTAGCCAAGGAAGTCGTAATCCATCGTGCCGTAGCCGTGCGTCACCGATTTGAGCTTGTCGTAAAGGTCGTAAATGACCTCCGCCAACGGCATTTCATAGGCGAGGATGGCCCGCGACGGGCTGAGGTACTCGGTGCGGACGTAGACGCCGCGGCGCTCCGAGCACATTTGCATCAGGTCGCCGATGTTGGCCGACGGCAGGAGGAAGCTGATGCGCACGAACGGCTCGCGGAACTCCTCAATTTGCCCCGCGTCCGGCGCCTTCTGCGGGCTGTCGATGAGAATCGTTTCGCCCTGGCGCGTCAGGACTTCATAAGTGACGTTGGGCGCGGTCTGCACTAGGTCAAGTTCGCTGTCGCGCTCCAGGCGCTGCTGAATGATTTCGCGGTGGAGCATCCCCAGGAAGCCGC
>DATKHW010000489.1:0-6735 GCA_035546275.1 Gemmataceae bacterium | reverse complement strand
CACATGGTGGAGACGCCCAAGGACGTGGTCCAGCTTGGCGACGAGATCGAAGTGAAAGTCCTGCGCGTGGATGCGGCCGATCGCAAGATCGGCTTGAGCCGAAGGCGGCGCCTAGATGAGAGGAAGGAAGAAGGCGACGAGGGGCCGCCGACGCCCACGCCCTCGAAGGGCGGTCCCCAGCGCCCGCTGCGCGTCGGCGCCAGCTCCGCGATGGCCCAGGTGTTCAACCTGCCGGAAGCGCCGCCTGAGCAGTCGTAAGGATTGAATGGCAAGCGGCGCGGGGTGGGGCCGCCGGCGAAACCACCGCCCCAATGGTCGCGCCCCACGCTCGCCGCCCGAAACGGTTCTACAGGAAGGCGCGGTCGCCCGTCCTCTGCCGTCCCCGATTTCGTGGGATGCGGCCGCTCACTGCCCAGTTCCTCCATTCTGCCGCGTCGTCGGTCGATACATTGCAGAGCCGGGCGCCGCGTCTGCAGAGTGGCGTGCCCGCCGAATGTGACCTATGCTTGGCATGGTAGACTCGGTCCCTCACGCGCTGGAACTACTCCCCATGACCCGACCGCGCCGTCTACGGAATGAATCGGTCCAGTCGCCGCTGGAGACATACCTCCGCGAGATCAACGAAACGCCGCTTCTCAACGCCGACGAAGAGAAGCAGCTCGCTTATCGCATTGAAACCGGCGACGGCGAGGCCCGCGACCGCATGGTCCGGGCCAACCTGCGTTTGGTTGTCAACATCGCCCGCGCCTACACGGGCAAGGGATTGGGCCTGCAAGACCTGATCGAGGAGGGCAACCTGGGATTGCTGCGCGCTGTCGAAGGATTCGACCCCGGTATGAACACGCGATTCAGCACCTACGCGAGCTACTGGATCAAGCAATCCATTAAACGCGCCCTGGTGAACACAGCCAAAACGATCCGCATTCCGGCCTACATGGTCGAATTGCTGGCCAAATGGCGGCGGGCGTCGGCCAAGTTGCAGGAGACGCTGGGCCGGACGCCGACGCAGGAGGAAGTGGCCCGGGAGCTGCAGCTGCCCAAAAAGAAGCTTGCCATCATCAAGAAGGCGATCCGCGTATACAATTCGGCGCCGCAAACCGACCAGGCCGACAGCGGTTGGTCGCTCGACGAAATGCTGATGGACGGTCGAACCAAGACGCCGGACACCGAAATGGTGGAGACCGACGATCTGCATCACGTCCTGGATTTGCTGGGCAAGATGGACAAGCGCGAGGCGGCCGTGCTGCGGATGCGCTTCGGCCTAGACGACGAGGAGCCCAAGACGCTGAAGGAGATCGGCGAACGCTTGGGCCTGACGCGGGAGCGCGTCCGTCAAATCGAGAGCGAAGCGCTCGGTAAGCTAAGCGAAAGTATGCAGGTCGAATAGGCTGGCGGAGCCGTGCTGTGTGGGCGTCTGGGTCGCAATGATCGCGTCACGGCTATGGCGTCGGACCAGGCCGATTGTTGTCCTGGGCCATCTTGTTGATGTCATTGCGCAGTTCATATTTCTGCCGGTCGGTAAGCAGCATGTGGAACGGGTTAAATGGGGTAGTAGCCGGGATGCTCGAGTCGATCCCCTTGAGCAGCTTTTCCTCTTGGTTGAGAATGGCCAGGCTCCACCTCAGCAGGTCCGCGTCGCTCAGGAAGCCCGTTGACGTCGACCATTTCGGTGGGAGCGCTCCATAATTCGCGTGATCCCGTCGCAGCAGGGTCTTCCCCTTCTCTGACATGTAGACGTTCGTCACAACAATGGCCCAGAAATCTTCGATAGTCTTGTACTGCTTTTCCGGCGGTACGTTGAAGGCATCGCCTTGTTCATGACCCGACAACTGGCGGTATGTGTGGAGCAATTCGTGCAGCAGCACCTCGTCCACGTTGGTGCCAGCCGACCCGGCCGGGTTGCACTCGCTGCCAGGTTTCCACGTTTGAGGATCGATGAAAATCGCGCCTGGCTTGCCGTCTTTGGGAGGCTCGGCCGAGGCGTTGCACACGTCGGGCACAAATGGGCCGCTGGGGCGAGCTCGCGGCAAGATTGTCACGGCCTTGTCTTTGGGAAAGTTATCGAACACCTGGCGGCCCACCTTGCGCGCCCAAACAGAATCGAGGATGGCGGCGACGCCATCCTCGAAGGGCTTGGAGTAGGTGCGGCTTGTCAAGTCAGATGTGTACGTCGGGCCGACCGGCGTCAGGCTCGAACCGTCGATTTCGATGTTGTACGTCTTGTATTTCATTGCCGTGACTCGGAGAAAGGCTACAGGGCCGCTCGTTGGTGCGGCTTTTGCGTCGTAAACGGAAATACAAAAAAGCCGGTTGTGCGGGCTCAGGCGCTGGGCGGCGTCATTTCCAATTGCCGCCATTCCAAAATCGAAATGTCATTGTCGCCGCACAGAAACAGTTTGAGACCCGCGCCCTGCGTCGGCCCGCCTTCGGCGCCCTTCCAGTCGGTGGCACGACCCAATTTGATCGCGTCGTCAACGTGTTCGTGGGAGTTTGGGTAGAGGGCCGGCAGGAAGACGTCGCCCTCCGGACCGTTGCGCACTGACAGGTGAGCCGGCAGCCACAGCAAGTCGCGCGGCGTCGCTGGGGCGTTGGCGGCGAGCGACTCGATCTGTTCCAGCGCCAGCCAGAAATACTTGCCCTGCGCCATCACCTCTACAACGCCTGCGAGCAGGTCGTCGCAGTCACGCACGTGGTCGAACGCTTTGCCATTAAGCGTGCCCGCGGTCGCCGGCCGCTCCTCCTCCGCCTTGGCTAGCTCGGCGGCAGCCTCGCCAACATTGCCCTCGCGGAGCCGGTTGACCGCCTCCAATCGCCGGCGCACGTGGCTGGGCGGATCGATCAAGAATTCGGGACGCAGGCCGTCACGGAACAGGCGCCGCCGCGCCTCCTCGGCCTCGAGCAATTGCCGATAGGCCGTCGTCGCCGCCGCCAATTCGGGATCTTCGGACGTCATCGCTCCGATCTGCCGCCGCGCCCTTTCCAGGTCGCCGGCGAATGCCAGCAGCTCGAACAGGAACAGGCGCTTGCCCTGGTCGCCGGGCTGGGCCTTGACCTCCTGCGTCTGAGCGGTTACGGCCTCCGTAAGCTTGCCGGCCTTGAACAACTCGCTGGCGTTCATGGTCCAATCCTCTCGGTGGCAGGGATGAACCGGCCCCAGCCGGCCCAGACGGGGGCCTGGCCGCGCCGGTCGCGTATCGGTCGCCGTGTTTGGAAGTGACAGAGGTGCGCGGACCGCCGCGGCGGGGCGCGCAAAAAGGCCCCGGGACGCCGAATCGGCGCCCCGGGTGCAACGGACCTTGTTACGCCTTCTTGTTGGCCTTGACATCCCAACCGGCCGTGACCTTGTCGGTGATGTTGCCCTTGGAGTCCTGAACGCCGTACTCCATCTGGATCTTGCCGAAGTTCAGACTGAACTGTTGCACGGGCAATACTTCGGAGTGGCCGTGGCCGCCGGCCTGGTACGACGACACCAGGACATCCGTGAGCGTGAACTTGAGGAAGTCGTTCTGTTCGCCGCCGGCCTTCCGGCAGTACAGATTTGCTGTCTCAAAATGCTGACCGCTGGCGCACGCCAACATCAGTTTGGGCCCAGCCTTGTCAATCTTGTTGGTGATGTGCAGGTCCTGGTACCGCACCTTGCCGGCGCCGCCGCCGCCGCCGGACATTTGCGTGCCCTGTTGGGCGCAGCTCACCGAGAACGAGTCAATCTCAATCTTCTTGGCGTATTTCGAGTCGGTCGATTCGCCGTCGATGCCCGGCAGGTCCAGAAAGAAGTCAACCTGTGCCATGAACGAAATCCTCCGTAAGAAGACATCTCGCGGCCGTCCCTGCCCACAGTGAGGAGGGACGCGGCAGGAGAGTGTCGCAACCTGCTCCGCGTTATTGGCCGTCTTGGGCGTTGGGACGGGAGCGAACACCGCCCGCCTTTTCGTCCCCCGCCGCCGGCCGCGTTTCCTGTCCGCAAATGTATGCTGATCCCTTCTCAGAACCGGACAGCGTTTTTTCCCGAATCCGTTCGACTGCCTTCTCCATCCGCATGGGTTGTCGTGGGAACCTTGTAGAGAGAGATTGCGTTGGCGCTGGTGGGTCTCGCTTCCTCTTGACCCACCCTGCGCCATGAGCCAAGTACGGCTCGCCCTGCTCATCCCTTCCGCTTGGGCACTTCGGCCACCAACCGCATCGATGCGGTCAGCGTTTCCAGCTGGAAGTGCGGCCGCAGCCAGGCCACGGCTTCGTACCAGCCCGGCTTGCCCTTGACCGCCCGCACTTCAACCTTTGCGCTCTGCAGCGGCTGCTTTGCCTTCATCTCGTCGCTCACGTCCTCTGGATTGCTGACGACGTAGTAGTTGATCCAGCGGTTGAGCCACCTCTCGCACTCGTTCAACTCCATAAACGAGCCGATCTTGTCGCGCGCCATCACTTTGAGGTAGTGGGCGAAGCGCGACACGCACAGGATGTAATTGAACTTGGCCGACAGCTGGGCGTTGGCGTTGGCGTCCTCCTCGAAGTACGTCTTCGGCTTCTGGCACGACTGAGCGCCCATGAAGACCGCGAAATCGTTGTTCTTGCTGTGGATTAGGGGCAAGAACCCGAGGTTGGACAGCTCGAACTCGCGGCGGTCGGAGATGCCGATCTCGCAGGGGCACTTGGCGGCGACGTCGCCGTCATCGGTGGAGAAGGTATGGACTGGCAAGTCCTCGACCTTGCCGCCGCCCTCCACGCCGCGAGTACGGGCCATCCAGCCGAACTTGGAAAAGGCGTCGGCGATGTTGGCCGAGTAGGCCCAGGCGGCGCCCATCCACAGGTATTTGCTGTGATCGCGGCCGTCCACGAATTCCTCGAAGTTGAACTCGTGGACCTTCTTGAAGTCTTCGCCGTAGGGCAGCCGGCCCAGAACGCGCGGCATCGTCAGGGCCATGTACCGCGAATCCTCCGAATCGCGGAACGACTTCCAGGCGCCGTACTCCACGCCCTGGAAAATCTTGCTCAGGTCGCGCGGCGCCGTCAGGTCGGTGTACGAATCCATGTTGAACAGCTTCGACGACGCATTGGACACGAACGGCGCATGCGCCGCCGCCGCCACCCCGGACAGCAGCTTTAGCATGTTGACGTCGTCCAGTGTGCGGCTGAATTCGTAATCGCCGACCAACATGCCGTACGGCTCGCCGCCGAGGATGCCGTATTCGTCTTCGTAAATCTTCTTGAACAGCTGGCTCTGGTCGAACTCGACGGCCTTTTCCAAGTCCTTCAGCAGGTCCTTTTTGTTGACGTTAAGGACCTTGATCTTCAGCCCCTCCTCGCCTTCAGGCTTGTGGACGAGGTAGTAAAGGCCGCGCCAGCTGCTTTCCAGCTTCTGGAAGGCCGGGTCGTGCATGACCTCGTTGAGCTGCGACGACAGCTTCTTGTCGATTTCGGCGATCCAGTATTTGACGTTTTGCTCCACGTCCTTGGAGACGACATGCTCCGGCTTGACGGCGCTTTCAAGGAATTGCTTGAAGTATTCCTTGGCCGTTTCCTTCTCCTTGTCCGTCTGCGGCCGCGTCGCCGTGATGACCTGGTCAAGCAGGTCGGGGGCCTCCGTGGTTTGCGCGCCGGCGGCGGGGGCGGCTTGCTGGGGAGCGGTGCTCATTTCGTCTCCTCGGGTTTGGCTTCGGTTTTCGGGGCTTCACCGGCGTTGATGCCGAGCTTCTGGGCCAGCGCTTGCCGTTGGTCGGTGTTGGACAGGACCTGTTCGAGCAGCTTTTCGAGCTTGTCGTTGCCCTCCATCTTGTTGAGCAGCTGCGACAGCCGATGGCGCATGTCGAGCAGTTCCTTCAAAGCCGGAACCTGCTCGGCGACGCGGGCCGGCTCAAAGTCGTCGATGTGCTTGAAGTTCAGCTCGACGCCGAGCTTGCTGTTCTCGTCGGTGAGTCGGTTCTGCACGCGGAGAGCGAGGCGCGGCTCCATCTTGGCCAGCACCTTGTTGAAGTTGTCGCGATCGATGGGCACGAATCGGCGGTCCTTCATGGGCGGCAGTGCTTCCTTGGGCATCCCGGACAGATCGCCGAGGACGCCGATCACGAACGGCAGCTCGATTTTGCGCATGGCGCCGTTGGTTTCGACGTCGTACGTGATTTGAACGCGCGGCCGGCGGACGCGGTCGAGGGTGTGTTGCCTGCTGTCGGCTGGCATTTGCGGATACCTCCAGAAGGGAAAGGGCCGGCAGCCGGCCCGGTTCAGTCAGGGCTAGGAAACCAACCCGCCGGCCCACGCTGCCAGCGAGCGGCAAAGTCGGTCGTCGTCCTCAATCCGACGACGGAGGATTTTTTATTCCGAATTCGCGCTTCAATTCGTTCAAGGTCCCCGAATCGCGGACCAGCTCCTGCATGAGTTGCGGAAACGCCATTTGGCCAAGCTCCACAGCCCGCAACAGGAGGTACGGGATTGGACTATGCGGCTCCAGGGCCTTTAGGGCCAGAGCGGCCTGTTCGAGCCGCCGATAGATCTCCGCCCGAGTCGCCGCCGGCGCCAACGCGCCTTGGGAACTCGCCGGCGCACCGTCCACCGCTTCCTTATCCGCGTTTCCTCCGGAAGGCGGACGCTTTTTTTGGATTTGATCCAGCAGCGCCCGGCACTCCTCAAAAATTCCGCTTACCGTGGTCATGGCCGGGGCGGCAGGGCCGAGTTTGGCCGTCAGGTCGGCGGTGAGCCGTTTCAGCTCCTCCTGGCTGCCGACGACCTCCGCCAAACTAGCCG
>DATKHW010000488.1:0-4449 GCA_035546275.1 Gemmataceae bacterium | reverse complement strand
CCGCCGGTGAAGCGATCACCGGCGGCCTGACGCCGCGCCGCTCACCTTCGCTTATTTGTTGAACGTATCGTCCGGCAGCCCGACGTTCAGCTGCAGGTTCGTGTAGCTCGCCGTCTCCATCGGCGTCCCCTTGGCGTCGCCCGGCGTGGTCGGCCAGTCGTAGGCTTCCGCGCGGATCGGCAGATGCGTTTCCTTGTCGAAATAAATGACGGCCCGGTAGCAGAAAAACTGATTATCCGGGTTCGCTGTATGCGTGGTTTCGACGCGCACGCAGCGCCTTTTGTTGTACTCATACTCGCCGATTTTCACCTGCGTGACGTTGAGCTTGCGCTCGATCTCCCATCGCGTGGACAGGCGCTGCAGCAGGTTGCCGATGCCCGCCTCGGTGATGGCGTGCCGGCTCGTTTTCATGGCCCGCGGGTCGGTCGGCTCGATGGAGACGAAACCGACCACGCCGATCAGGCCCGACGACTTGACGCGCATCTTGCCGTCGTTGCGCCCGGCCACGTAGCAAGCTTCCTGCCCCACCTTGTCTCTGGGTCCCAGCCAGCGGAGATAGACGCTGAATGGATCGTTGCGAACCGACATGTCCATGACCTGGTCCATCATGACGCCGTTGATGCTCTCTTTTTTGATGAGCGTGCAGGTGTAGTCGGTAACATTTGCAAAGCTGCTGTTGGCTTCCGCCAGCAGACGGAGCGGTTCGTCCATGGGCGAGGCGTCGGCCGGCGGATCGGCGGCGCCGACCGCGGACGGCGCCTGCACAGCGCTCGCCAGAAGCCCCCCCAGGCCCAGCATTGCGGCGGCGCCTCGAATCCACCAAGACGCGCGTAAACCCAATCGTTGCCTCTGCTTCATGCTGCCGCTCCTGTACAGATAGGAGAAGGGAGCAGGGAACAAGGAGCAGGGAGGACGGGGCTTTTCCCCTGTTCCCTGCTCCCGGTTCCCCCATTCCATTCCCGACGGATTGTAGGTGCGCCCGGTGGATCAAACCGCGCGGAAGCCGACCTGGGCGCGGAGAAAGAGAGAGCAACCCGCGCGCCGACGACGGCGCCGGCGGCGGGACTCCGCCTCATACAATGTTGTCGGCGGCCGACGGCCTGGCGGCTGAGTAAAACCGGCCGTCGGCCCATCCATCCACCGCTCCGTCGCCGGAACCACCGGCCTTGCCTCCTCGCGAGGGTCCGCCATGACCACCCCCTTTTCGCTGCGCACCCTGGTTTCCATGCCCTTTGAGGAAAACACCTATGTGGCATGGCTGCCCGGCCGCGCCGAGGCGGTGGTCGTCGATCCGGGGCTGGAGCCCGACGCGATTCTCGATTTTCTCCGCGACGAGGGGCTGACGCCGGCTGCCATCCTCAACACCCACGGCCACGCCGACCACATCGCCGGCAACGAAACCATGAAACAGGCGTTTCCGGCCGCGCCGCTGATCGTCGGCGCCAACGAGACGCCGTTGCTGGCCGACGCCAATCTGAATCTGAGCGCCGCCTTCGGGTTCCCAATCGTCAGTCCGCCGGCCGACCGCACCGTGGCGGAGGGCGACGCGGTGGAAGCGGCGGGGTTGCGATTCGAGGTGTTCGACGTGCCGGGTCACTCGCCGGGCCATGTGGTTTATGTGTTCCGCGGTCCGCCTTGTGTGGTGTTCGGCGGCGACGTGCTATTCCGCGGCGGCGTCGGCCGCACCGATTTCCCCGGCGGCGATGCACAGCAACTCTTCAACGGCATTCGCCGCAAGCTGTTCTCGCTGCCGTCGGACACGGTCGTCTATCCGGGACACGGGCCGGTCACGACCGTCGGCCATGAGATGCGTACGAATCCGTTTCTGGCGGATGGGAGCTGACTCGGTTTTGCTTGGCGTCGGCTTATCCTTGCCGGTCCAACTCCGCGAACCAGTCCCGCAGCAGCAATCGAAAGGCCGGCAACACAGCCCCGCCATCGAGCGCGTCGGCGACCGTCAAGCGCCTGAATTGCGTTTCACTGGCATAGACATCGACTGATCGCGTTCTCGGATCCGCCATCCAGACGAGGCGGACGCCGGCGGCGAAATAGTCATGCCGCTTGCGGGCCATTTCATCCGGGGTGTTGCCGTCGTTCAGCACATCCACCGCAAGGTCCGGGGCCAGCTGGGGAATCGGCGCAACAGGGCGATGGCGGCCGGAAAGGCCATCCCAGCTGGCAAAGGCAACGTCCGGGACGCGCACCAAGCCCGGGAACAGACGCAGCGTGCCATCTGGGGCGCTCGCGAAACCAAGGTTTCGCGGATGCACAAAGGCGTTGAGCATCTCGATCAAGAAAACCGCCAGAATGGATTCGGAGTAGCCCATTGCTTTCTCCGCGAGCACGCCGTCCACCAGCTTGCATAGAAGTCCGTGCTTCTCCGCCTCCAGCACGTCTTTTTCAACGGTACTTCCGGGAGCAGGGCGAAGGCGCACGCGCTCCGGCGGCACGCCGCCGAGCTGCGCCGTGACGTCGGCCAAGGTTTGGATCGGCGCCGAAGCCGGCGCCGGCGTCGCAAGTTCAGCAGGAAGGGCAGTGGTTGTCAGGTCCCAATCCACCGTGCAACAAGGGCGCCGCTTTTCCTAACCAAAATACCACGCGGCCGCAGGAGGCGCGAGACGGAATCGCCGCCGCCGATTTTCTTGCGATTTCGCCAAACTTGACGTAGTCTTTTCAAAACGTATTGTTGGCAGGGGAGAATATCGCGGGACCTGAATTGACGCTGGGCCTTTCCAAAGGCGTCCGTTCACGTCTTCCAATCGCGTTCCCTGTTCCCAGCTTTTGCGTTCTTTGCCCCATTTGGGTCCGCCCCGGCGTTGCGACGCTGGCGGGCGCAGCAGGAGCGGGTCGTCCGGCCCCCCGGTCGGCCCATTCCGGCCGTTCGGAAAAGGTGCGCCGATGAGTATCCCGTCCACCAGTGATGCGTTCGTCGAAGTGGTCGTCAAGAGCGGAGTGCTGGAACGGGACGTTCTCGATCCCTACCTCCAGCAAATGCGTGCCGCCGGCAACCTGCCGGACAAGCCCAAGAAGCTGGCCGCCGCCCTCGTCCGCGACGGAATGCTGACCCTGTTCCAGGTAAGTCAGTTCCTCCAGGGCAAATGGCGCGGCTTCTCCATCAGCGGCAAATACAAGCTGCTCGACCATCTCGGTACGGGCGGCATGGGCAACGTTTTCCTGTGTGAACATAAGTCGATGCGGCGCCGGGTCGCCATCAAGGTGCTGCCGGCCCATCAGGCCAAGGACCCCTCCGCTCTGGAGCGCTTCTACCGCGAGGCCCGCGCCGTCGCCGCGCTGGATCATCCGAACATCGTCCGCGCCCACGACATCGACCACGACGGCAAATATCACTTCCTCGTCCTCGAATACGTCGAAGGCGCCAGCCTGCAAGAGATCGTCAAGCGCAACGGACCTATGGACGTGACACGCGCGGCCCATTACATCCGCCAGGCCGCCCTGGGTCTGCACCACGCTCACCTGGCCGGCGTCGTCCACCGCGACGTGAAGCCGGGCAATCTGCTGCTGGATCGGCAAGGCGTCGTCAAGATCCTCGACATGGGCCTGGCCCGCTTCTTTCTGGATGAGGCCGACGGCCTGACCCGCGAACACGACGAACGCAACATCCTGGGCACCGCCGACTATCTGGCGCCGGAACAAGCGATCAATAGTCACGCGGTGGACATCCGAGCGGATATTTACAGCCTGGGCGCGACGTTCTATTTCCTCTTGGCCGGCAAGCCGCCGTTCGGCGACGGCACGGTGGCCCAGAAGCTCGTGTGGCATCAGATGCGCGAGCCGGAGGTGATCCGCAGCGTCCGGCCGGAGACGCCGGAAGGGCTGGCGGCCCTTCTGGCCAAAATGATCGTAAAGGATCGGGAGAAGCGCTACCAGACCCCAGCCGAGGTTTACGAAGCCCTCGGGCCCTGGACGCAGACGCCGATTCCGCCGCCGCCGGAAGACGAGATGCCGAAGTCGGGCCGCCGGCTGCGCAGCGGCGCTCCGTCGGATACACGCATGTCCGGGACGGCGTTGCCCACCACGCCGTGGCCGGCCGTCGCCCCGGTGTTCCCGTCCTCCGAAGCCACCGCCGTTATGTCGCCGTCGACGACCTCGCCGCCGCCGGCGCCGGCGCGCTGGACGGACCGGGCCAAGGGCGTCGCGCCCCTCCTGCGCAAGCCGATCGTCTGGGGACCGGCCGCGGTGGTCCTGGCCGCCCTCGTGTTCGGGATCGGCAGCTGGCTGTTCACCCATGGGGCGGGAGCATCCGAGACGGCGCCGCACCCGGCGCCGCCGGTCGTCAATGCACGGCCGTCCACCGACCCGCCGACGCTTACGCCCGACGCCGGGCTGCATACCTTTAAGAAGGGGCAGTATGAAGCGGCCGTGGACGCCGACGGCCGGTTGGCCAGTTTGCGCGTCCGCGGCGTCGAGTTCCTGGCGTCGCCGGCCGGC
>DATKHW010000487.1:0-6074 GCA_035546275.1 Gemmataceae bacterium | reverse complement strand
TTACCGCGACCAGTACGCCCAGGCCGGTTTGCGGATGCAGCCGGTCTTCGATCGCACCGGCCGGGGCGCCGGCTGGCGCATGGTCGCCTGGTGCCTGGCCCTGCTGCCGGCCAGCGCGGCCCCCCTCTGGTTCGGCGCGGGCGCCGTCTACGGCGTCGGCGCCGCGCTGCTCGGTCTCGCCTTCCTGGCGTCGGCCGTCGGTTTCCTGTACGCCCCCTCGACGACGCAGGCGCGGCGCGTGCTGCGAACCTCGCTGCTGTATCTGCCCGGCGTGTTCGCCCTGCTCTTGCTCGACGCCGCGATGAAGTAGGGTGGGTCGCAAGAGCCACCGTGGGGATGGAATCGGCGCAGGTGGGTTTTGCAACCCACCCTGCAGGACTGGCCACTGATTCGGTGAACCGTTATGACTCAGGCCGCACACGACGCACCGCCGCAACCGGGACACATGGGTTTGCCCCTGCCGCACGGCAAGCTGGCCATGTGGCTGTTCCTCGTCACCGAAATCATGTTCTTCACCGCCCTCATCGGCGTGTACGTCATCCTGCGCAACGGCACGCCCAACCACTCGCCGTTCCATTGGCCGGCGCCGCACGAAGTGCATCTCGTCGAATGGATCGGCGCCCTGAACACTTTCGTGCTGATTTGCAGCAGCCTCACCGTGGTGCTGGCCCATCACGCCGCCCACCACGGCAAGTCCGGCCAGGCGATGCTCTGCGTCGGCGCCACGCTGGTGCTGGGGGTCGTCTTTCTCGGCGTCAAGTCCTATGAATACTGGTCGAAATTCGACCACGACATATTGCCCGGCCACATTGGCGAGGTGCTGCCCGGCACGATGGAGCCGCCCGACGGCCTCAACGAAAAGCAGATCGCGGAGTGGCGCTTCAACGACGCTTTCAAGCGCGAGCAGCAGTACCATGCCGTCGGAACGCAATACATGGAGCGCGTTCGCGGCCAGCTGGAAGGGATCACCAAGGGCGTCGATGCGACCAACGTCAACGACAAGCCCGAGGTGATTAAGGAATGCTACGCCCTCCTCCAGGACATGACCGGCGCCACGCCGGAAGTAAACGGCAAAAAGGTTTACAAACGGCCGATCCCGCCGGAGCAGGTCGGCAAGCGCGTCGATGAGCTTTTGGAAAAGCACGAAGGTCAGGTCCACCTGACGCCGTCCATCCCGTTCGGCAACCTGTGGGCGTCATGCTACTTCGCCATGACCGGCTTCCACGCTCTGCACGTCTTCGGCGGCATCGTGGTCTTCGCGATCATCCTCATCGTCGGCGCCACGCGCGGCGGCCTGCAGCGCAAGCACTCCACCATGCTGGAGCTGGTCGGCCTGTACTGGCACTTTGTCGATATCGTTTGGATCTTCCTGTTCCCGCTGCTGTATCTGATTTAGTACACTGCAAAACCAGCCCGAAGCGCAAGCAAAGGTCAGAAGGAATGGTTCGGAGGACGCCATGACGGACGAAGCCCCCAAGCCCGAAGCCCACGACGACGATCACGGCCGCATGGTCCGATTGTACTTGACCGTGTTCATCGCCTTGGCGGTGTTCACGCTGCTTTCGTTCGTGGCCAACTTCGCCGCCGCCGACGAGCGCCATTGGATCAGCAAGGGCTTCAGCTTCCTCATCATCCTCGGCGTGGCGGTGGTCAAGGCCTGTTTGGTCGGTTACGTCTTCATGCACCTGATGGGCGACTGGCGCAAGCTCTACTTCATGATCTTCCCGGCTTTCATTCTCGGCGCCATGATGATGTTTGTGCTGATGCCCGACATCGTCCTCGCCTGGCAGCGGTGACGCCGCCGGAGTTTCCATGCCGCACATCCCCGCCGGCCGGGCGGCCGTCGGCTTGCTCGCCGCCCTGCTCTGCCTGATCGGCCTCTCTTCCTGCGGGCCCGCCCCTTCCAACCGCGAAGGCGACGGGGATGACGTGGCGTTGTCATTGCCGGATTTCACTCTTACGGAGCGCAGCGGCCGGACGGTTCATCTGTCCGATCTGACCGGCAAGGTCTGGGTCGCTTCGTTCATCTTCACGACCTGCACCGGCCCGTGCCCGGCCGTCACCGGCACCATGGCCCAGCTGCAATCGGAGTTCGCCAAGGAGCCGGACTTCCAGCTCGTCACCTTCACCGTCGATCCGAAGGACGACACGCCCGCGGTGCTGACCGACTACGCCAAAAAATACGGCGCCAAGCCCGACCGCTGGCTCTTCCTCACCGGCAAAGAGGCCGATGTGTACAAACTGCTGGGCGACGGCTTCCACGTCGGCGCCCAGAAAAACACCAGCGCCGACGCGACGCCCGGCACGGCGGTGACGCACGACACCCATCTGGCGGTGGTGGACCGGCGCGGCCGCATTCGCGGCTACTTCTCCGGCAAGGCCGATCCAGAAAGCGAGAATCCGGATCAGGATTTCGAGAAGGAAATGGATCGGCTGCGCCGCAAGGTCGCCGCTCTGCTGCGCGAGGCGCCCTGATGGATCCGTCGGTCTTTCCGCCGCTGAACGCCGCCTTGAACGCCACGGCCGGCGTGCTGCTCCTGGCGGGATACGCCGCGATCCGGATGCGGCGCATTCGCATCCACATGACGTGCATGCTGACGGCGCTGGCCGTCTCCGCCGTGTTCCTGGCCTCCTATCTCTATTTCCACGTCGTCATCCGCCACGCCGTTCCCACGACGTTTCACGATCAATGGCCCGCCGCCCCGACCTGGGTGGGATGGACGTATTACATCATTCTCGGATCGCACACGGTCCTGGCGGCCGTCACAGGCCCCCTGGCGCTCGTCACGGCCTATCTCGGCTTGCGCGGCCGGTTGGTGCGGCACATGCGCATCGCCCGCTGGACGCTGCCGATCTGGCTGTACGTCTCGGCGACCGGCGTGATCGTCTATTGGATGCTCTATCGGCTTTATTGACGCCCCTCGTCGGCGGCGGCGTGCAGCTCCGGAAAGACGTCCGGCGAAAGGCCCGCGTCGCGGATCTGCTCAGTCAGCTTCTTGACGGCCGCGAAACGGTAGTTGGCCACTTGCTGTTCGCTGACCCCCAGAAACGCGGCCACGTCGCGATTGGCCCAACCCTTGACCCAAAGCAGCTCCAGCACTTTGAGCCGGGTGTAGTCCTCGCGCTCCTGGAAGCCGCGAATGAGCTGGCCCAGGCAGCGCGCCAGGGCGGCGCTTTCCAGTTCCCGGCGTTCCTCCCGGCGGGCGAAACTGGAGGCGGTGGGGTTCGGGTCGAACTGCTGATTGACGAGGTCGGACCCGGCCTCGGTCAGCGACCGCAGCGGATGCCGGCCGATGCGGCGAAGGTGATCGGTCAGCTTGTGCGAGGCGATAGTGAAAAGATACGTTTGCAGCTCGCGGCGGTCGTCGAAATTGGGCAGGCTGTTGAGGAAGCCGACGAAGGTCTCCTGCACCACGTCCTCGCTGGCCGCCCGATCGCGGAGGCGGCGCTGGACGAAGGCCAGCAATCGGCCCTCATAGCGAGCGATGAGGGCGTCCCAGGCGGAAGAGTCCCCCTGGCGGATCTGCTGAATCAGCAGGCGGTCGCTTTCGGAGGGCATGATGCGAATCG
The DNA here is from genome assembly GCA_035546275.1 of Gemmataceae bacterium. Classification (GTDB taxonomy): domain Bacteria; phylum Planctomycetota; class Planctomycetia; order Gemmatales; family Gemmataceae; genus UBA4732. Next base: position 2,504 of record DATKHW010000487.1, on the reverse strand, counting down.
TGGGCCGGGCGAAGAACATGGGTTAGCCTAACAACTCGGCGGCGCAATGCAATAGCGGGGGGGCCTCCACGCACCGGGACTCTGCCCTGGCACGCACTGCCCGGCAGGCTCTGTCTGCCGACCGGACGAGACGCGAGGCAGAGCCTCGCAGGCAGTGCGCTCCCAGGCGGAGCCTGGGAGCGAGAGCGCGACGCCGCGCAGGATTTGTAAGCCGGGGCGCCGCCATGTACATTACTCACAGGACACGACCGCGCTTCCCGCCATAACGGACACACGAGAATGATCAAGGCGGCCATCCTCGGCGGCTCCGGCTACACGGCGCTGGAACTCATCAAGATCCTGCTGCGCCATCCGCAGGCGGAGATCGCCGCCGTCACGTCGCGCCAGGACGATTCGCCGCACATCGCCGATGTGCATCCGAGCCTGGCCCGTCGGCTCGACCTGCGCTGCGAACCGTTCCACGCCGACCGGCTCGTGTCTCGCGGCGTGCAATGCGTCTTCAGCTGTCTGCCGCACGGCGCCAGCATGGCCGTGCTGCCGTCGCTGTTGCAGCGCGGTCTGCGGGTCGTCGATCTCAGCGCCGACTACCGCCTGCGCGACCCGAACGTCTACGCTCAGTGGTACGGCGCCAGCCATGAGGACCTGGCTTTTCTGACGCAGGCGGTGTACGGCTTGCCGGAGCTTTACGGCGAAGACATTCCGGCGGCCCAGCTGATCGCCAACCCCGGCTGCTATCCGCAGACCGGCATCCTCGGGCTGGCGCCGCTGGCGGCCGGCGGCTACCTGGAGCCGCGCGGCGTCGTGATCGACAGCAAGAGCGGCGTTTCCGGCGGCGGCCGGACGCCGAAGCTGAATTTCCACTTCCCGGAGTGCAATGAGAGCGTGGCGGCCTATGCGCTCGGCAGCCATCGCCACACGCCGGAGATCGAACAGGCCCTGACCGACGTGGCCGGCGAGCCGATCGAGGTGCTTTTTACGCCGCACCTGATCCCCATGGACCGCGGCATTTTCTCCACCATTTACGCGACGCCGCGCCGCCTTTCGTCTCAAACGGAGTTGCTGGACCTTTATCGGGATTATTACGGCCGGGCCCCGTTTGTGCGCGTGGTAGATCGGCTGCCGGCGACGAAGGACTGCTGGGGCACGAACTTCCTCGACGTGACGGTCCGCGTGGTGCGCGAACGGATCGTGGTGCTGGCGTGTTTGGACAACCTGGTCCGCGGGGCGAGCGGCGTGGCGGTGCAGAATTTCAATTTGATGTACGGCTTCGACGAGCGGACCGGGCTGCTGTAAGAGCGTCTGGAAGAAAAGGCGTCTGGAACTGTGATTTTTGGAGTTCCAGACGCCTTTTCTTCCGGGCGCTCTAAGCAGGGCGGCCGATGATGCAGCCAGCAGCGGCGGATTTTAATACATAAGGTTGATGTTTAATGTCCACGTTTGACGACGCCGACGCCCCAGAAGGGAGCTTCCAGGCCCTGCTCGAGGAATGCCTGGAGCTGTTCCGGAGCTGCGCGGTCGAGTACGCCGAACAGCATCCGGAGCTGATTCACGACTCCGCCGAGGCGTTCGTGGAGCGCATGCTCAATCTGCACCGCGGCCTGGTTCTCAAGGTGTTCGTCGAGATCGCCCTGGCCGACCGCAAGGTCAGCGGCGGAGAGATGCGGCTGGCACGGGAGCTGATCGCCCACGCCTGGGGGCGGCAGCTCAATGACGTGCAGATCAAGGAAACGCTGCTCCACTACGCGGACACCACGCACCTGCGCTGGGACAGCCTCCTCTGGCCGTTCGAGCGCCTTTCGACGTTTCGCCGCCGCGCCAGCGAGCTGTTTTCGATTGTGCAGCGATTGGCCCTGATGGTCGCGGAAGCCAATCGCCGAGTCAATCCCCGCGCCTTGGAGCATCTGCAATGGATCATTAAACAGATTCAAACCGCGATCCAGCCCGTAGCGCTCACGGCGACCATGAAGCTGCCGCCGGCTAAGCCGACCGGCCGCAGTGTGCAGATGCAGCAGGACGATTTTGAGCTGAGCCATCAGCAAGCCGTGGAACAAGCGCAGGCCGTCCGCCCCGCGTTCCAGGGCGTCCACGAGGACCTGACCGAGGTGCTAGAGGAGCTGAACCTCCTGATCGGCCTCGACGCGATCAAGCAGGAAATGAACGAGCTGGTGGATTTCCTGAAGATGCAGGAGGAGCGCCGCAAGTACGACCTGCCGCAGACGGCCATCAGCCTCCACGCCGTCTTCACCGGCAATCCCGGCACCGGCAAAACGTCGGTAGCGCGGTACTTCGGCCGCATCCTCGGCGCGATGGGCATCCTCTCCCGCGGCCACCTGATCGAAACCGACCGCTCCGGCCTGGTCGCCGAATACGCCGGCCAGACCGGGCCAAAGACGAACCTGCGCATCGACGAGGCCCTCGACGGTGTCCTTTTCATCGACGAGGCGTATAGCCTGGTGGCCGAGCGCGGCGACGATCCTTACGGCATGGAGGCCCTGCAAACGCTG
>DATKHW010000486.1:0-8983 GCA_035546275.1 Gemmataceae bacterium | reverse complement strand
AGATTCAGCACTTTAAGCTCGCGCAGACCGGGCCATCGCGCGAGGACCTGAAGGCCCATATCCCCAAGCTGGTTCGAACGCAGGTCTAGGACTCGCAGGCTCCGAATGTTGCCCGAAGAAGTAAGGGCCTTCAGCCCCCAGACGCGCAGGCCGTTCACGCCGAGATGGAGCGATTTCAGGCCGGCGAACTGCGGGGACGCCGCCAATGCTTGCGCCCCCTCGTCGCCGATTTCATTCCCCGTCAGGTCCAGCGCCGCGAGACGGCTAAATGGTCCGCCGGCGGCGAGCGCTGCGATGCCCGACGCGAATAAACGATTATCCGACAGCTCGAGGCGGGTTAAGGTTGCCGTGAAGGCCGCGCGGGCCAGGTCGATCGCGGCCCTGGCGCCGATACGCGTCCGATGCAGCCGAAGAACCGCGAGCCGATGAAGGTGCGGCGACGCGGCCAGCTGAGACAGGCCCGCATCGCCAATGGGGTTGCCCGAGAGGTTTAGCTCCTCCAACGCGGCGAGTCGATGGTTGCGGGCCAACGCCTGCGTTCCTGTGGCGTCGATCTGGTTTCCTTCAAGATTCAGTACGCGCAGGCGCGCCAGGTGAGGCGATGCGGCCAGCGCCTGCATAGAGACGGCGGTCAGGTCGTCGTGTCGTAACCGAAGGCGTTCCAGCCCCGCCAGGGCCGGGCTATTCGCCAGGGCTTCGACGCCGGCTGCGCCGATACTGCAAGCGGTGACCTCCAATTCCCTGAGCCGCGTGAGCCATGGGGCTCTGCACAGCAGCCGGACGCCCTCCGAGCCGAGCTTTATGGCTGGGGCGAATGCAAGATGACTGAGTTCCGGAAAGGAGGCGGCGGAAATCAGCGCCTGCATGTCCCGTTCGGTGACACCCTCGACGTCCGCTGCGCCGTCGCTCGCTGCGAGCTCCAGTCGCTGAATTCGCCGGCCGAGAGGAGACGCGACCAGCTCCGGCAGACATCGTTCAGTGCCGACGAGCCGCAGCCGCGGCGCCGGACTACGTCGCGCCAGATCATCGGCGAGTATGGCCAGGTTTGGGCCGGTCAGTTCGACCCAGTCGAGAAAGCCGCGGCGGTAGCACCAATCATTCATGCGATCCGCGAAGTTCCCCACCCAGGCCGTTTCATGAGCGGCCAACAGTTCCGTTGCCTGTGCCTTCAGGTCCCACTGCCGTGGGTCGTACTCGTCCATCCGCGCCAGCGCGCACTGCACCCGGATAAACTCGCCGCGAGGGTCGCCGCGCTCCTCCAGCCAGTCGGCGTAGATCAGCCGCGGCGCGTCGTCGTCGGGATTCTCGGCGATCGCCTGCAAAAAAGCCTCGTCGTGCGTCATGCCGCTGTTTTACGCCGACCGCGGTCTTGAGACGACCCGCGCCCTCCGCTACGATGCAGCGGTCGCCGGCCCGGACGCGTTTTCTCAAGTGGATTTTTGCGATGTCCAATGAACTCGCCCAACAAATCGTAGCGCTCCGGCGCGACGAGGAGATCATCCGCCAGGGCGGCGGACCCAAGGCGATCGAGCGCCAGCACGCCAAGAGTCGGCTCACCGCCCGGGAACGCATCGCCCGGCTGCTCGACCCCGGCGCCGACTTCTTCGAACTGGGCCTGTGGGCGGCGTGGGGCATGTACCGCGAATGGGGCGGCGCGCCTTCGGCCGGCGTCGTCACGGGAATCGGGCCCGTCGAAGGCCGCGCTGTGATGGTCATCGCCAACGACGCCACGGTCAAGGCGGGCGCGTTCTTCCCCATGACCTGCAAGAAGACGCTTCGCGCCCAGCGCATCGCTCTGGAAAATCGCCTGCCGCTCGTTTATCTCGTGGACAGCGCCGGCGTCTTTTTGCCGCTCCAGGACGAAGTGTTTCCCGATGAGGACGACTTCGGCCGCATTTTCCGCAACAACGCGGTGATCTCCGCGGCCGGCGTGCCGCAGTTCGCGGCAATCCTGGGCAATTGCGTGGCCGGCGGCGGATATCTCCCCGTGCTCTGCGACAAATTGCTCATGACGGAGGGCAGTGGTCTCTATCTCGCCGGGCCGGCGCTGGTGAAGGCGGCCATCGGCCAGACGGTGAGCCACGAAGACCTCGGCGGCGCCGCCATGCATGCGGCCGTTTCCGGCACGATCGATTTTCGGGAGCCCAACGACGAGGCGTGCTTGGAACGGCTGCGGCGGTTGATCGGCCTGCTGCCGGCGGATGCGGTTCATGTTTCGCAGGCGGCCGCTGGACGAACGCCCGCCGACCTGGTGCAATTGTACCCGTCGGATACGCGGCACGAATATGACATCCGCGATCTGCTTCCGTGCATCCTCGACGCCGGGCCGTTCGACGAATACAAGGCCGAGTATGGCCAGACGCTGGTGTGCGGTTATGGTCGGGTCGGCGGTCATCCCGTCGGCGTCGTCGCCAACCAGCGGAAGCGGCAACGGCCAGCCGAGGGCCCGCTGCAGTTCGGCGGCGTCATTTATGTGGACAGCGCCGACAAGGCCGCGCGGTTCATCATGGATTGCAACCAAACTCGCGTGCCGCTGCTGTTTTTACAGGACGTAAACGGCTTCATGGTCGGCCGCGACTCCGAGCACGCCGGCATCATCAAGGCGGGGGCGAAGCTCGTCAACGTCATCGCCAACAGCGTCGTGCCGAAAATCACCGTCATCCTCGGCGGCTCGTTCGGCGCCGGCAACTACGCCCTGTGCGGCAAGGCGTTCGACCCACGGTTTCTCTTCGCCTGGCCGACGGCGCGCTACGCCGTGATGGGCGGCGAGCAGGCGGCCAGCACACTGCTTGATGTGCATGTAGCGGCGCTCCGGCGGCAGGGGCATAAGCCAGACGCCGAGGAGATGGAAGAGCTGCGCCGCAAGGTGGAGGCCGGCTACGAGGAGCAGACCGACGTGCGTTATGCAGCGGCGCGATTGTGGGTGGACAAAATCCTCGACCCGGCGGAGACGCGCTCGGCCCTGCTGACGGCGCTGGCCGTCGCCGTGCGATATGACGACGGCCGCGCGTTCAAGACGGGGGTGTTGCAGGTGTAGGTCGCCGCTTGCCGAGGTGCGATCTTCGCCCACCTCATTCCAGAAATGACGGTTATCACGAGTCGTGGGAAACGGTTGCCATTGCATCAAACGCTCGCCCACGCCCGTCAGTTCCGGGCGGCGAATGGCAATAACCCCCACGGCACTCTCATGACTGCCATTCCCCACCACGGTCGTAGCCTGCTGACGGCGGCGGGCGGCGACGGCCGACTCTTGCGGGCGCTGCTCGGCCTGGGCCTGCTGGTCTCCGGTTTGTTCGCCCTCTACCTGGCCGCGTCCGGCCGGTTCCTGCCGCACGACGAGCAATTTCTGGGCATGACGGCGAGTCAGCTTTGCGCAGTCCACGGCTGCCGCGTCGTCCACTTCATGATCCACGACCGCGCGGCGTTCGGCGGCGCCTTGGTCGCTGTCGGATTGCTCTACCTGTGGCTGTCCGAGTCGCCGCTGCGACGCGGGGAGGCGTGGGCGTGGTGGGCTGTCGCGGTCAGTGGCGCCATCGGCTTCGCCAGCTTCCTGGCCTACCTGGGCTTCGGCTATTTTGACGGCTGGCACGCCGCCGCGACGCTGGCCCTGCTCCCCTGCTATGTCTTGGGGCTAGCGCGCTCCCACGCGCGACCCGGCTTCCCGGAGGAACGCGGCCGCGCCGTCGCAACCACCGCCGGGCCGCCGTTGCTCTCGGCTCACGGCGTCGGGCGGGCCTGTCTCCTCGCTTGCGCGGCCGGGTTCGCGGTCGCCGGCCTGGTCATCCTGGCCGTTGCAATGACCTGCGTCTTCGTGCCACAAGACCTCCAGTACATGGGCGTCGGCGCCGTGGAGTTGCGGGCGCTCAACCCGCGGCTCGTACCGCTCACCGCCCACGACCGGGCCGGCTTTGGCGGGGCGGTGTGCTGCTTCGGCGTCGCCCTTTTCTTCTGCGTGCGCTACGGGATTCCGTCTCGCGCGCTGTGGTGCGTTCTGGCCCTCGCCGGCGCGGCAGGATTCGGGGCGGCCGTCGGCGTACACTTCGCCGTGGGCTACAGCGACGTCGTACACCTGGCCCCGGCCGCCGCCGGGGCGCTGCTCTACCTGACGGGGCTCCTGCTCACCTTTCGCCTCATGGTCCTTTCGGCGCCGGTGGAGCGGCGGGAGGCAAACTAATGGGAGGGCGGACCATGAACCACTCGCAGGAGAAGTCTCCGATCTCTCTGCCGCCGCTCCGCGAGCTAGGAGCGGATTTGGCTCGCATTACGAGACGGCAGCAAATGTCGGCAGTCGCGCTTCCGTTCCTGTGCTGCGGCGCCTATTTCGCCTTCGCCGCTTGCGGCTGGTGGGCGCCGGCCGTCGGCGCACTCGTCGCCCTGAGCTTCTTCACTTACGCATCGACCTCGCACGATCTTGTCCACGCCAGCCTGGCCCTGCCGCGGCGGGCGAACGACGTACTGCTGTGCGTCATCGAACTGCTGGCCCTGCGGAGCGGGCACGCCTACCGCGCGGCCCACCTGCACCACCACGCCCGTTACCCCCACGCGGACGACGTCGAATCGTCCGCCGCGCGGAAATCGTGGCTCGGCGCACTCGCCGAGGGGCCTGTCTTCCAAGTCCGGATCTGGATCTGGGCAATGCGCCACGCGCCGCGCGACCGGGCATGGGTTCTGGGCGAGGGAGTCGCCTCGGTGGTCCTGGCGTCCGCCGCGGCGGCCCTCGCCCCCCTCACCCCCGTCTTTCTCGTATACGCCGCGCTGATGATCGTGGGGAGCTGGGCGATCCCCTTTGCCACTTCCTATGTGCCGCACAACCCGGACGGCGGGGGCGTGCTCTCGCAGACGCGGGCGTTCCGAGGCGTGATCGCCTCCTGCGTCGCTTTGGAACACCTCTATCATCTGGAGCATCATTTGTACCCGTCCGTCCCTCATCAGAACTGGCCCCGGCTTGCGCGACGCCTGGATCCCCATTTTGCGAAGGTTGGCGTCAAGCCGGTGCGGCTCTGGTTCTGATGAGTACGAGTCGCATCCGAGGCCGTGCGCCTCGATGGCCGCTCAGGCAGTCCAGCAAGCTGGGGGAAGTTTCCACCATTGCACGCGGTTTGGCGCCGCCGGACGGCGGAAAGGGACCCGCGGGACATCGTGCCGCCCGTAACAGTCGTCGGTCCAGCCCCATTGGCGCGAATGTGTAAATGACATCGGCTGTCGCCACATGGTACGACGGCCGGCGGTTGCGCACGGGGATGCCCCAGCTCTAACGATCCGCGGTCATACGATAGAAGGCCCACGCCGCCGCGAAGTCCCGCCGCATCAGCCGCGTCGCCGCCCGCAGCCGCCGGGACTCCGCATTGCTTCGCATCGCATCCGCATCAGCCGCCAGCGCATCCGCCTCCTCGGTTCGGCCCGCCGCCAGCAGCCGCCGCGCTTCCGCCAAGGTCCGCTCCCGCTGCTCCTCCAGCGCGAACAGCAGCGACAAGTCGGCCTTGCAGCGCCGGCAGGCTGTTGCGGCGTGGTCGGGAGACCACGCCGCAACGGCGTTTTCCGCCTTGCACGCCGGGCAGCGCATCGTCGCCATCACGTATCCTCAAGATAGAACAAAACGTCCGCCAGCTCGTTCGATGCGGCCGTGAGACGGTCCCATTGCCGGTCGGTCAGAGCCGTCCGCACTTTCTCCATAAGCCTTTCCACCTCCGGCTTGTCGTCCGGCGGCACGCGCTCCATTAAGCGCTCCGCCTTCTCCAGCAAGGCCCGCGCTTGTACGGCCTCGCGCTGCCCTTCCCGCGGGCCAGGCGCCAGCGACGGCGGCTCCTCTACGCCAGGTTCCCCCTCTTCCAGGTCGTCTTCGTCGTCGAAATCCGCGGACTGGTCCACCCACAGGCGGTCCAGCCGCTCGCGGGCCTCGTCGCGCTCCTCCGCCTCGAAATGAGCCAGGGCGTTCTCGATCACCACCTGCTTCTGCAAGCCCGTCGCCCGCTCGCGCGCCGAGACCTTTAACATGCCGTCCAGGTTCAGGTCCATCTGCACCACGATGGGGTTGCCGGCGGGCGCCGGCGACAGGCCCTTAATCATGAACTTGCCGACCCGGTGGTTGCGCCGCACGTCGTCGGCCTCGCCCTGGTACACGTCGATCTCCACCTCCGTTTGGCGATCTCGATAGGTGTGGAAGAGTTCGCTCCGCGAGGCCGGCAGGGGCGTGTTGCGGCGGATGATCGGCGCGAAGCGGAACTCAAACGGAAAACCCATCGACTCGTCCAGGCACTTGATGCCGAGCGAGTGCGGCGTGATGTCCACCAAAACCGCTCCCACGTCGGCGCCGGCGACGATTGCCGCTTGCACCGCCGCTCCCATCGCGACGCAAAGGTCAGGGTTCACTTCCTGATGGGCCGGTTGGCCCATGCGCTCTTCCAGCATGGCCGACACCAGCGGCGTCCGCGTCACGCCGCCGACCAGCACGATCTTGTCGATGTTCGGCGGATTCAGCTTGGCGTCGGCCAGCGCCCGCTGGACGCAGTCCATCGTCCGGTCCAGCAGCGGACGAATCAGCTCCTCATACTCGGCCCGGCTGATTTCCGCGGTGAGGTGCAGCGGCTGTCCCCCCTTTTCCGCGATGAATTCCTCCTCGACCCGCGCGAATGGGTGATAAGACAGATGCTTTTTCGCCTCTTCCACCGCCCGGAGAACGCGGGCGCGCGACACCAGATTGGCCCGCAGATCAACGCCGTGTTCGTCCTGAAAGCGGTCGCAGACGCGCTTGAGCAGCAATTCATCGAGGTCGTCGCCGCCCAGCTGCGTGTCGCCGTGGCTGGACAGCACCTCCACGACGCCCTCCTGCGACTGCACGATTGATACGTCGAACGTGCCGCCGCCGAGGTCGTAGACCATCATGCGGCGCTGTCCCTGGTGGCTCGGGTCATAGGTCAGCGACGCGGCCGTCGGCTCGTTCAGAATGCGCACGACCTCCAGCCCCGCCAGTTCGCCGGCCTCGCGCGTGGCCTGGCGCTGCCCGTCGTTAAAGTAGGCCGGCACCGTGATAACCGCCTTGTTCACCGGCCGTCCCAGCTCCTGCGCCGCTCGGTCCCGCAGCTTGCGAAGGATCATGGCCGATATTTCCTGCGGCCTATATTCTTGGTCGCCGAGCTTCACTTTTACATCCTGGCCCATCTTGCGCTTGATCGACTTGATGGTCCGCTCCGGCGCCAGCACCCACTGATTCTTGGCCGCCTTGCCCACCAGGAGCCGGCCGTCGTCCGCCAGGCCCACAAACGAAGGCAAAATGGGATCGCCATCATCGGCGAAGACGTGCGGCTGGCCGTTCTGGATTAGCGCCACCTCGCTGTTGGTGGTGCCCAGGTCGATGCCGACGATGGTGTCCATGACCGCATCCTCCGTCTAATTGCTGTTTTTCGCCACCCGCACCTGTGCATAGCGGAAGACGCGGCCCTGCCACAGGTATCCCCGCCGGACTTCCTCGACGACCTCGCCGGACGGCCGGCCGCTGTCTAGCACGACCTCCAGCGCCTCCATGCGGTCGGGGTCGAACGGCCGACCCACGGCCGCGATCGGCTCCAGGCCCTGCAGCACCATCGCCCGTTCCACGCGCTGCAACGTCATGGCATAGCCGGCTGCCGTGGCCGTCAGCGTCTGGCGGATGCGTTCGGCGCTTTGACGGGCGGCCCGCAACCGGGCTTGCCGCGCCTCGCGCCCACAGCGGCGGCGATCCGTCCATTCCGCCTTCCAGGCGGCCAACGACGCCTTCAGATCCGCGGCCCGGCCGCCCAGCAGCCGCGCCCACCAGGGGGGACGCGCGAGGATCGGCGGAAGCCAATCCGGCTCATCCTTCTCCTGCATATCCACGGCCGCGACTTCTTCGATGGGCTGCAGCGCCGCCGACGCCAGCTCGTGGATCCGCTGCAATTCGCGCCCGGCCATCGCGGTGGAGTCGTACAGGTCCACCAGGGCCCTGAGCAACGGCCGCACGCGGTCCTCCGTGGCGGCGTCGATCGGCGGCGGGGCGGGCGGCGGCGCCTGCGTCAGCGTGTCGAGCGCCTCGGCCAGATGGCGCAGCGTCTCGCCATTTTGTTCCTGCTGAGCGCGGACCGCACGCGTCTGCAAATTGACCTCGTGCCGCAGCGCCGTGAACTGGCCGACAAGCGTGAACAGGTCCACGGTTGGCTGCGGGCGAGGCGGCGGCGCCGGTTGCGCCGCCGTCGCCGTCAGCCACTGCCGGAAGTCTTCCAGCACCGCGGAGATCGCCTCCGGCGTCAGGGATGGGACGCCAGCGACAGCAGCGTCCGCAGCGAAATCCGGCGACGGGTTGCCCGACATGCGACCTCCTCGATAATCGCATCCACGCTTTCCTTCTTGCCGGCCTCGAACAGGCGATGACGCAACCGGGCGTCGCGGTCGCGCAAGCTCTCATAGGCGGCGCGGACGGCGGCGAAACGCTGGGGATGGCGTTCGGGCGAGAACTGCCGCACCAACTCCAGATAGCGGCGGCGAATGGTTTCGTCGTCGGCGTCGTCGGCCACGCCGAGCGCGGCATAGGGGTCGTCCACCGGGGGCCTCCCTTAATCCTCATACTGCTCGTCGTCCTCGTCCCAGTCGTCGAAATACGACGCAAAGAAATCAGTCATAAAACCCATCCCGAACGGTGCAATCGCGGCCAGCGCGGTCAGCCGGTCCTGGATTTCGCGCAGCAGCTTGTCCCGCCGCCGGTCCGGCGGCATGGCTTCCGCCAGGCGCCGCGCATCCTCCAGCAGGGGCCGCACCTGATAAAGCGGCGTCCGGTCCAAGTCGCCTGTCATGTAGGTCTGGGCTAGCAGATACGGGAAGATGGGGTTCGGCTTGAATTTCCGCTTCGCCGCCTCCAAGAAGCTACGGGCCGCGCGCGTGGAACGCAGCTCGACCAGGCCCGCACAGACTTCCTCCATTTGCAATTCCGTGAACTCGCGCCGCGGCGCTTTCTCGACGTAAGCCGCAATCTTCT
>DATKHW010000485.1:0-11849 GCA_035546275.1 Gemmataceae bacterium | reverse complement strand
AGAGCTGCACTTGTTCTTATTGCTCTTGCTGTCCCTGGCCGTCTTGTCGGCGGCGGCCAGTTTCTGCGCCCTGATCTGGAACATCGTCCTCCCATTGGGAATCGTCGCCGGCGCTGAAAGATTCCAGAGGGCCGGCCTCCGCCTTGTGCAGTTTCTTCTCGGCCTCTTCGGCCTTCCTTACGGCCGCGTCCATTTTGGCCGCGTTGTCTTGGGGTTGTTGTTGGGTCGGATCGGTCGGTGCGCCGACGCTCATGGCGAATACTCCCGGGGCGTGGATTGCGGCGGCGCCGTCGCAAGAATTGAATGCTGCTGCAAACGGCGTGCCCCGAAGAGGCGCCATTTGAATGGGATCATCTGTTCCTATGAGGACTCAGCTGGCGCCGAAGGCCCGGCGCCAGCAATGGTCGAACAGCAGTTCCCATTCCGCCCGCTGCACCTGCCGGCACAAGGTCGTGGGCCGGCGCCTTCTCGTCGCAGCTGGCTTCGCAGAGGTCGCCGAAGGCGAACGGGTCCCATTTCTTCTGGCGCGTCAGGAAGGCGGCTTGCGGCGGCGCTTCGACGGCCAGCTGCGCCGCCTCCGCGCACAGGGCCGGGAAGATCGGATGCGACCCGACGCGGTGAAACCAGTAGGCGGAATTGGAGAAATCCGGTTCGCGGCGGTGCATCAAGGCGTGCCAGTAGCTTCCGTCCGCCGCGTGGATTTCCTGACTGATCGTGTGCGCCTCGTCGAGGAAATCGTAGCGCAGCCACATCGCGGCCCTGCAGGCGTCGTCGCCGACCAATGCCTCCAGCTGCGGCCGGCGCGCGGGGTCGGGCCGGCCGGGGCCGAGCGGATTCAGCGGCGCGGCGCGGAGCAGGGCGGCGAAGGCGGGGCCGTAGGCGGCGGGATCGAAAGAATGCATGCGGCGTTCCGTAGCAGGCAGCCGTTGTCTTTCAGAATCAGCGCCGGCAGCTCTCGCTAGGCCGATCGGCGCCACGTCGCGTCGGCGGCCAGTTCGCGCACCACGCGGACGAAGCGCACCCAGGCCGTGGCGTTGGCCGGCGCCTCGCCGCTGACGCGATCGAGGTCTTCCAGCAATTCGGCCGCGCTGGCGTAAGGCGGCTCCTCCTGACCGGTCAGCCGGGCCAACACGCCCTCCAAGGCCGCGGGCATGCCTTTGTTCTTGCCCTTGCGCGGAGCGGGCGGCGCCGATGCGGCCCAGCCGGCGGCGACCTGGCCCAGCGCCGCCAAGTCGCCGGCGGCGTCGCATTCGGCATCATCCGGCGCCGACGCCAGCCAGCGCGGCTCGCCCAGGCCGCACAGCTTCACCACGCCGTCCGGCGTGCAGACGAACGACGCCGGCTGCAGCGCTCCGTGGACCAGGCCGGCGTCGTGGGCCGTCCGCAGGCCAAGCGCCGCCTGCGACAGCAGCCGGAACCAGACGCCCGGCGCCGACGACAGCGCCGGCCAGTCCGAACCCGGCACGCCGGTCAGCCATTCCTGCAGCACGGCCGGCCGACCGGCGACTTCGAGGACCTCGTAAGTCGCCGCCACGTGGACATGGTGGACGGCGGCCGCGGCGGCGAAACGCTGGCGGAACTCGTCGGGATGGACGGCGTCGTGCATCTCCGATTCCGCCAGGCAGCGCAGGAGCGCCTCGCCGTTGCGGCGCGGATCGAAGACGCGATAAACGACCTCGCGCGACCCCGATTGCAGCCGATCGATCACGCGGACCGGCCCGAACACCAGCCCGTCCAGGTTGCCGGCCTCGATCAGCGCCATTTGATAGAGGGTAAGATAATTTCCCGCCAGCAGCAGTTGCCGCAGCGAGCGGCGCTGCCGCCGGGCTTCCTGGAGCAGGGCGGCCAGCGTGTCGGCGTCCATCAGATCCAGCGACCGCAGCAATTCGCCGAGACGCCGATCGCCCGGTTCCGCCTCGCCGTTGATCGGCAGGACGCCCGGCTCCTCGCCGCCGGCCGCCGGCCGTTCGGACCGCGGCCCCAAGAGGGCGAACACCGCGTCCGCCTCCACGACCGGCGCGTCCTTGGCCGCATCGACGCCGGACAGCTCGCGCATTTTGCGGCGATACCACTCTCTCATGTCGTTGAGGTGCCGATCCATCTCCGAGCGGCGCTCCGCCACCTGCCGTTCCTTCTCTTGCAGCTGCTCGGCCTGCTGCGCCAGCCGGGCCGACGCGGCGGCGGCTTCCTCCACCTTTTCCTGCATCTCCGCCTGCCGCCGCTCCAGCCGGGCGTCGCCCTGCAAGAGCACTTGCTTCATCTCGGCGACGCGGCCCTGCCATTCCACCAGCTGCTGCCGGAACGCCGCCACGGCCATGCGATGCTCGTCGCGGGCCACGTGCAGGGCCAGCTCCTCCGCCCGGACGCGGTCAGCCTGGCTCTGAACCTGCTGCCGGGCCGATTCCAGGTCTTCCCGACATTGCCGAGCGTAATTGTGTACCTCAGCCAGGTGCTCGCGCAACTGCTCGCGGGCACGCAGCAAGCGGTCCATGCCGACGGCCGCCCGCGTTTCCAGATCCGGCAAGCCGCGCATCAGCTCCAGCGCCTCGGTCCGCGTCGCCTCGAAGTCGCGCCGCGTCTGCTCCGCCGCCTCGACGGCCGCCTGACGATCGGCGTCCAGCGCCATCCGCTGGGCCACGAGCGCCTGACGCTGGCCGTTCAGCGAGTGCATGTCCTCGCGCAGCTTTTCCGCCTCGGCCCGCAGCGCTTCCTCGCGCCCGGTCAGCTCCTGGCTCAGCGCGTCCATCCTCGCGGCCCGGTCGTCCAGCTCCTTGCGGACGACTTCCAGCTCCGCCGCCTTGCGCTCCCGGTCCTGTTCGGCGGCCGTCGTCAGCTCTTCGAGCCGGGCGACGTCGGCCCGCAGTCTCTGCTCCTGCTCGGCCAACACCTTTTGCCGCTCGCTCAACTCCTCGGAACGCCGCCGCAGCTGTTCCTGCAGCGAAGTCAGCGTCTGTTCGGCCTTGGCCAGCGCCGCCTCGCGGTCGCGCAGCGTCCGCCGGTCGGCCGTCAAGCGATTCTGCAATTCTTCCAGCTGGGCCGTGCGCGCCGCCACCAGCCCGGCTTGCTCCGTCTGTTCCGCCGCGGTCGTCTCCAGCTTCGTCTGGCGATCGTTCAGCTCCTTTTGCCGTATCTCGAGGGCGTCTTGAGCCGCTCGCAGCTGGGCCACCGCCGCATCCAGCGTCGCCCGGCTCTCCTCGAAGCGACGGCGCTCTTCCTGATGCAGCAGATGATCCGCGTCCAGCTCCTCGCGCAGCCGGCGGGCCTCTTCCAGCCGCGCTTTGAGGTCGGTCTCGCCGGCCTCCTGCATGGCCCGCTGATCGCTCAGGGCTTCCTCCTGCCGCCGCACTTCCTCGCGCATCCGCTCCACGCGCGTCCGCAGCGTGGCCAGCATCGCCTGCTGCCCTTCCAGCGCCGCCGCTCGCTGCTCCACCTGCGCCGCGGCCGTCTCGTAGGACTCCTTTTGCTTGGCGAGTTTCTCCATCTCCTGAGATTGTTTCTCGTGAAACTCGTCCATCTGCACGGCCTGTTCTTCCAGGTCGCGCAGATCGCGCTGCAGCTGCTCGTAGCGCTTGTCCACTTCCAGCGCCCGCGCCTCCAATTGCTTCTGCCGCTGCTCCAGCTGAGCCTGGATGCGGTCGAGCCGCACCAGATCGGCCTGGTGCTGCTTCTGCCCGCGCTCCAGCGCCTCGCGGTCCTCGACGACCTTCCGGTCGCGCTCCTCGCACTCCTGAACGCGCGCGGCCAGCTGCTCCTGCAATTCCACCTGCCGGCTCGCAATCCTCCGGTGTTCTTCTTCGAGGACGGTGCGGTCGCGCGCCAGCTGTTCGGTCCGGCCCTCGTTCTCCGCCCGGCCTAGCTCCAGCTCCTTGCGCACTGCCTCGGCTTGAACGGCCAGCTCGTCGATCTCGCGCTTGCGTTCCTGCATCTTCTTGGCGGCCCGGCCGATGGCTCGCTGCTTCTGCCGCAGGCGGTCGCGGCGGCTGCGGTAGCGCTCATAGAGCTGTTCGCGGATCTGGGCCATTTGCCGGCGGATGGCGCGGGCTTCCTGGTGCTGCTTGCCGGCCTCTTCGCTTTCCTGCTTGATCCGATTCACTTCCTCTTCGCCGGCCCGCTGCGCCTGTTCGCGTTTTTCCAGCTCGGCCGCCGCGGCCGCCAGCTCGTTTTCCTTCTGCTGCAAGCGCCGGCTGGTTTCTTCGGCCGATTCGGTCTGCTTGCGGCACTCCGCCTCGATCTCGGCGCGCACGCGCTGCCAGTGGGCCTGCTGCCGTTCCAGCTCCTCGGCCCGGGCCTGCAATTCCGCCTCGCGGGCCGCGATCGCTTGCAGCTGCTCGTCCGAAACGGTCGGCGTTTCGCCGTCGCTGGGCGGCGGCGCCGCGCCGGGCGTCACCGACGTGGTGATCTCAACGGTCCCCAGGGCGATGCGGTCGCCGTGGTTGAGATAGGTGGAGCCGGAGGGCCGGCCGTTGACGGCGAGGGCCTGGACGGGGGCGAGCTTGCGGAGGCTGGCGCCGCGGGCGTGGCGGGCGATGAGGCAAACCACGGGGGCTGCGTTCCCGCCGGGCAGACGCAGATCGCAGCCGGGGACGCCGCCGATGAGGAAGCCGCCGTCGCCGACTTCGTAGACGGTGGGCCGGCCGCCGCCGGCGCGCACTTCGAGGCGGACCACCGGCAGTCCGGCGGAGGAAACGTCGAGGCCGGCCGGGCGGGCCGCTTTTTTGGCAGCTTGGGGCATACGGAGCATCCGCGCAAGGGTCATCCGTGACCAGGGCGACTGGCGGCGGATTGGACTCGATTTCACGGATTTTGGAAAGGCCAATCGCGGGCCGGCGCGGCGACCGACGGCGCAGGGAGGCGGGGACGACCGCGCCGGAGCCGATGCGGAGATCGCGGGTGGATCGAGTCGGTTTTTCATGGGACCTCCGGCTGCGCGTTCTCTGCGATTTCGTCAGACCGTCAGACCGCCACGCTGCGCGCGGGGGGTGCGGCGGCCTGACGCTCACCGGCGCTTGGCGGCTTTCTTCGGCGGCACCGTGGGATCGACCCAGCGCCAGGCGTTCCGGCCGTTGCGGCGCTCCTGCCGGGCGACGACGCCGAGCCGTTTCTTGGCCCGTTCCAGGGTGCGAACGCCGAAGCCCGCCGCCGCGATCCATCCGGCGTCCGTCCGCCGCGCGACAGCCGGGCGGCGAGATCGACGGCGAAGAACGACTTTCCGACTCCGACATCGCCGTCGAGGACGGCGAGCTTGCCGCGGGCCAGGTACGGTTCCCACAGCCAGCGGATGGGCACGGCTCGAACCTGGTCGAAGCGAACGACGGGCGGGAAGCAGGGCGTCATGGACGTACCTCGAGGGGGCGGCGGGCGACGGCGGCGGAAGACGGCATTCTTACCATGCGGAGGGGGCGTCTGGGCAGGGGAGGATGGACGCCGATGAGGGAATATGAGGGCGGGAAGCCAAGGGGCGAGGGTTCGACGATGAGAGTCGGGGCTGAGAAATGGACGATGGGCGTCGGAATTTGCTTGCGTGCAGGTCGGAAGTTGGTAGCATTGCCAGGCGCGGCGCTGTAGCATCAGTGGTTCAGCCCTCGGTTCTATCCGCTACTTCGCAGTCTTCTCCCAGCGGCGCCTTCGTGGGTGATAATCCTGACAGCGCCCGCAACCGGATACACGAATCGAGCTTAGGTGTGAGGGAATTGGAAGATGCAGCCCCCTTCCGCTGAGCCAACGGCAGCGCTCGATCATTCGGGGGGATCTTTGCCCGCCAAGATCGGCCGTTACGACATCTTGGGGCGCCTTGGAGCCGGAGGGATGGGCACGGTGTATAAGGCCCACGACCCGCATCTGAGCCGCACGGTTGCGCTGAAGATCCCCCGCATCGACACGGTGTCCCACGACCGAGCGAAGCGGCTGGAGCGCTTCCAGCGCGAGGCCCGCTCCGCTGCCCAGGTCTACCACCCCCACGTCTGCCCCATTTACGACGTGGGGATACACGACGGGCAGCCGTTCGTCGTCATGGCCTACGTGGAGGGGCAGTCCTTGGCTGAGCGGCTGGCCCAGCAGGGCCGGTTCGACGACGTCGGCGAGGCAGTCACCCTGATCCGGCAACTGCTTGACGCCTTGGCAGCCGTCCACGAGCACGGCATCATCCACCGGGACCTGAAGCCGAGTAATGTTCTGCTGGATTCCGGCGGCCGGGCGGTGTTGACCGATTTCGGCCTGGCGCGACTGGAACAGGAGTCCGAGCGCCTGACCTCGGACGGGGTCGTCGTAGGCACGCCGGCCTACATGGCTCCGGAACAGGCAGGCGGACAGCCGGAAAGGACAGGACCCTGGACCGACCTTTACAGCGTCGGCATCGTGTTTTTCGAGATGCTGACCGGGCAACTTCCCTTCACAGGCGCGCCCCTGGCCATCCTGGGGAAGATTCTGCATGAGCCGCCTCCAGCCCTTTCCCGCTTGCGGCCCTTCCTGGATGCGAGGCTGGAGGTGATCTTGCTCAAGGCCCTGCACAAGGAACCGGAGGCACGCTTTCGGAGCGCCCGCGAATTCAGCGAAGCCTTGGCTGGCCTGGCCGTGACCGGTCCCACAGTGTCGATAGCCACACCGATTGACAACCGGGCAACGTCGGACCACCCCCTGGTGGAGCGCGACCCGGAGAGGACGACTTGCGGCCGAATCGCTGCCCGCGTCCTTGGCGTTCTTGCGACAGCCCTTGGCGTCGGATATTTGACATTTGGGATGGCTGAGGCAGCAACCAACAAGGGCCCTTACGGAACCGGAGGCCCAATGGCGATCGGCTTCGGCGCCGGCGTAATGTTCTGCGGCATTTCGACTCTGGCATGGTCCTTCTGGAGTTGGACACGGGGGCGGAAGAAGGGACCATAGAAACGAGCCGGGCCGAACGAGGCGTTGCAGCCGACCGGGCCGGCTATAGCGCCTAGCCGAGGTCTCACGTCTGCGTGGCCGGCCCGGCGGCTGAACTTGGCGTTCGCCAGCGCAAGAGGGTTGTGGTTTGATTGCTCCGCACGTGGTCTGCACAAACCCCGACGGAACAGCGAGCGCGTACATCTGCGAACTGCGTGACGAGGAAACCTTTTCTCGCTGGCAGGCGGTTCTGAGTCGGGTCGAAGCTGATGAGGTCATTAAGGATCGATACGAGGAGATGGGAATTGAGACGCGATACTATCGCATCAGCGACGAACTTCTGCAAGGGACTTGGTCGTACGGAGAGTACGGTATCCGAGGGCCGGCCGATCTCGTCAGCCGGCTCGTTGCGGAATTGCTCACGGAGGCGTCCTAACCGGAGGGCGTACAGCCATACAATTGGGGGTAACGGCGAACAAGGGGCTGCACCAGACCCCGGCAGCATGGCGGTGCTGCGGAGTATACGGCTCTCCTGCCGCCGGGGCTGGTGAGCTTCGACGTTAGCCAGCAAGGCGACTCGATATGCCGACCACACTGATGACCGTGGCTGATGCTTGGTCGCGCATCGACGCTTGGCTGCGCGCAAACGCACCAGAGAATTTTCGTCTACCACCGGGAGCATCGGAGAAGGAGATCGAAGCCGCTGAAAAAATTCTGGGTTGCCGGCTACCCGCTGACGTTCACGAATCCTACCGGATTCATGACGGGAGCAATCGCATTTGGCTCTTTCGGCAGGGCTTCTTGATGCCACTTGGTGGCGCTGCTTCGGAAGCCGCGGATTTCTCGATTGTCGGCATCTGGACTGGGATGTTGCAATGCGCCGAGATGATGAAGGATGAGCGAGGTAGTCCAAAGGGACCGATAAAGACTGACTGGTGGAACCTCGGCTGGATTCCTCTAACTGAGAATGATTGCGGCGATTATATTTGCATCGACATGGTGCCGGAATCGCCCGGCCAAGTCGGGCAAGTGATTGACTGGTGGCATGAACAGGCTGCGACGGATGTTCTCGCTCCTTCATGGCGCGAGTGGCTGGCTGATCTGGTGACCAGGTTGGAAGCGGGCGCGTACCGCTTTGATTCTGCCGGCTCTGGGGCCGTTCAACCGACCCAGAAGTGACCGCGGTTGAACGCTGGCTAACCAGTCGCTGCACCCGACGGCGGCCGCATCAGGGCTTTTCGGGGTTCACGTCTCACCAGCGGCCGCCGCGGGTGAGCTTTGTCGTTCGGCCCAGGAGGTGGAGGGCGCGGGTTGGCGAAGACGACCACATTGCTGTCCGTCTCGGTCCTCATCGAGGAGGATGCCGACGAGTCGCGCCCCAGCGGCTGGCCTACGAGCGCAGAGGAGGAGGTCCGCAAGGCCGTCCTCGCCGCCGTGGCCGTTCTGCTGCGGGACCGACCGCACGTGCAGGTCGAGTGGGCATCCAGCCAATCCACGCCGCTCGACGGCAAGCCGTGGTTCGGCCGGTGCGCGGTGTGCGACCGCTGCGTGTACGACTGCGAGGCGCGATCCGAGCCGGGCGCGGACGGCGTGTCCCGCGGCGCGAAGGTGGACGGGCGGTTCCGGTGCGATGAGCACCTGCCGCACGGGCATCCGCTATGTTTCGCGGGCCGCGGTTACGATGGGCCGGTTCCGGACACCGGAGAGTAGCCGCGGAGCTGGCGGGCAGCACCCAGACACCGAACCAGTCGCAGCAGATGGCCGCCGCCTCGTTGGTTCCTGGGACTTCAAGCTCACTCGTGCGGCGGCCGCTGCTGAGTTTGGTCGTTCGGCCGCGGAGGTTCCTTATGGGCAGAGCGAGTCGAGATTCCTGTGGCTGGTCGGCGGTCGCGGCGTCCGTAGATTGCTTTAAACGGTGGGCGGTGGTCTTCGTTCGACCGCTTCGTTCCCACTCCTTCTCGGAGGCGAACATGAAGGCGATCCTGTCCATGGCGTTGGCGCTCGTGGTCTGCGGCCTCGCGGGCGCGGCGGACAAAGTAGACCCGGTCGGGACGTGGAAGTGCGAATATGAAATTGGCGGGCAGAAGCGGACGTCGACCTTGACGATCAAGATGGACGGCGACAAACTCGCCGGGACGATGAGCTGGCCGGACCAGAAGGAGACGAACCTCAAGGACCTGAAGCTGAAGGACGGGACTCTGACGTTCTCCGCCGTGCGGAAGATCATGGATACCGAGATCGCCGTCACGTACACGCTGACGATTGACGGGGACAAGCTCACCGGGAAAGGCGCCGCGGAGTCCGGGGGCGACAAGTACGAATGGGATATCAACGGGAAGAGGGACAAGAAGGACGACTAGGGAGAAAAGGACGGAGAAAAGGCGTCGGGAATGGAATTGAGGACCAAGTAGGTCGAATAAATTGCTGCAGCAGACCGGCCGCGCGATCTCCGCCTCCCCAGGAATAAGGCTCATCCCGCGCGAGCCGCCTGCTGAGCGGGGTCGTTCGGCCCCCGAGGATGCATCCGATGTGTATGCGCCGGAAGCGGCGGATGTCGGCCGAGGCTTGGGCCGAGTGGCGGCGACAGCGGCTGAGCGAGTTGCCGCACGGCATACCGACCGAGTACTTCGGCGAGATGTGCCAGGCGCTCGTGCGCTACTCCCCGTGGGGGTGCGAGGGCGGCCGACACGCCTTGGTCGCCGCAATCGATTGGATCCGGCGGACCGAGTACGCGGCCTACCAGGCCGAAGTGCTGGCGTGGGCCGAGAGCCTCGGCGGGGTATGCGACTGCACCATCCGCGACCGCCTGTATCGCCGACTCCGGCGTCTGTCCGAGGCGCAGGAAAATAGGGGCGCGAAGCAGTGAGGCAGGCCGAATCACCTGACCGATGAAATGGGGCGTTGGGCGGCCAGAAGTCCACCGCAAAAAACCCCTTTTCGTGGCAGCTTGGTCTTGCCCCCCGTCTCGCTCGCGAGTTCCCATTCTGGATCAAGGCGTGCCAGGGGCCTGACCCGCTATGGCCGGCCCGTGATTCACTTCCTCGCGAGTTCTTCCGCCATCTCCTTCAATCGCTTCAAATCGAGTTTCCCGGTCCCCAAAAGCGGCAATTCCGGCACGGCGTAGAAGTCGCGCGCCGAGGGCGCCCATAGATTCGGCAAGCCCCGGCCGCTCAGGCTCTGCTGCCACTTCGCCACGTCCCATCCGTACTCCGCCAACGCCTTCTCCGCGTACAGCACCACCAGCCGTTCGCCGCGCGACTCGTCGGGGACGCACGTCACCGCGCCGATCCGCTCGCTGGCGCCGAGCGCCTCGTTCAATTCTTCCTCCACGCGCTCCAGCGGCACCATCTCGCCGCCGATCTTGGCGAAGCGCGACAGGCGGCCGGTCAGCGTGATGAAGCCGTCGTCGTCGATCCGCGCCATGTCGCCGGTCACGTACCAACCGTCGCGCACCACCTGGGCCGTCAGCTCCGGCTTGCCCAAATAGCCCTTCATCACGTTGGCGCCGTGAATCAGCAGCAGCCCCTCCGTGCCGACCGGCAGCGTCTGCATCGTGTCGGGATCGACTGTCCGCGCCGCCACGCCGGGGAGCGGCTGGCCGACCGTTCCCGGTTTGTTCATCACCTGGCGGAAACCCTCGATCACCTTGTCCGGCAGGTTCGTCGCCACGACCGGCGACAGCTCGGTGCAGCCGTAGCCCTCCAGCGGCAAGACGCCGAATTTCTTCTCGAAATCCTGGGCCGCCGACTGCGGCAGCTTCTCGGCGCCGCAAATCAGGATGCGCAAGGTCTTGAAATCGTCCGGCTCGCACTTCCGCAGCATGAAGCGCAGAAACGTCGCCGTCGAAAGGTAGATGGTGCATTTCTGCGCCTTGCACAGCTCGCCGATCTCCTTGGCCTGGCGCGGGTCGGCGTGATAGGCCGTGGAGGCGCCGATCTGCAGCGGCGCCCAGAGCGTCACGGTGTAGCCGAAGCTGTGGAAGAACGGCAGCACGCCCAGGATGCGATCCTTCGGCCCAAAGTTGGCCGCCTGGATCATCGACTCCACGTTGGCCGCGACGTTGCCGTGCGTCAGCATCACGCCCTTTGGTTCGCCGGTGCTGCCGCTGGAAAAGATAATCGTCGCCAGCCCAGCCGTCGTGTGCCCGCCCAGACCCAGGACCCAATGTTCCAGAATCCACGTCGGCGTCAGCAAGATTTGCACGAACGCGCGCCGCAGCTGGCGGTCGGTGATTATCTTCCGCATGTCTTCGAGGTAAATCGGCTCGACCCCCGGCTCCAGTTCCAGTTTGGCCTTGTGAGCGAACAGCTTCGAGGTCAGGACGTGTTTGCAGCCGCACTGGCGCAGGGCCGAATTCACCGAGAGCGCCCCCGCCGTGTAGTTGAGATTGACCGGCGTCTTGCCGAGCAGGGCCAGGGCGATGTTGACGGCGGCCCCGCCCACGCTGGGGGGCATCCAGACGCCGACCATCGGGGCGTCGCCCAGCATCGGCCGCAGCGCCCGCGCCAGGCACATGGCGCCGGCCAGCGCCTCGCCGTAGGTCCGCACCTTGCCCTTCGTAATCGTGTCGCTCATGCAGGGGCGGAACGGATGCCGGCTGGCCATGCGCACAAAGCCGCGGTGCACCGGCAAGCGCCGGCGGTCGTGGGCGACGGCGCAATCGGCCGACAGAGCCTGGATCGCCTGACGCACGTCGGCCGCCTTCACGTCGTCCGGCATCGGCTTGCCGTAGGCGACCGTCACGTTATAGGGGATCTCCAAAGGCCACTTCCAGAAGATGCGGCCGCCGAAAAAGCTGAAGATGCTGCCCCAGACCTGGTCCAGGCAAACCGGGATGACGGGGGCCTTGCAGTGCTTGAGTACTTGCTCAAAGCCGCGGCGGAACGGCAGCATCACGCCGGTTTGCGTGAAGCGGCCCTCGGCAAAGATGCAAACCAGCTCGCCGCGGCCCAAGGCGTCGCTGGCGGCCCGCAGCGATTTGACGATGG
>DATKHW010000484.1:0-7173 GCA_035546275.1 Gemmataceae bacterium | reverse complement strand
CCCGACCACCTGCGCAACCCGGCCTTCCCATGCTCGATCCAATTCAGTTGCGTCGGCAGTTCCCTTCGCTCCACCGCACCGTCCGCGCCAAGACGCCGATCTACCTCGACGGCCCCGGCGGCACGCAGGTTCCGCAGCGCGTCATCGACGCGATGGTCCGCTATCTCTCGACGTGCAACGCCAACCACGGCGGCGCTTTCACCACCAGCCGCGAATCCGACGCTGTGGTGCGCAGCGCCCATCAAGCCGTCGCCGACTTCCTCAACGCGCCGTCGCCGGAGGAAATCGTTTTTGGCGCAAATATGACAACGCTGACGCTTCACCTCAGCCGGGCGTTCGGGCGCACGCTGAACCGCGGCGAGGCGGTGCTGGTCACGCGCCTCGACCATGACGCCAACATAAGACCGTGGCTCCGGGCCGCCGACGACGCGGGGGCGGAGGCGCGTTTCGTCGACATTCATCCGGAGGACTGCACGCTCGACCTCGACGACTTGCGCCGGAAGCTGACGCGCGAAGTGCGGCTGCTGGCTGCAACATGTGCGTCCAACCTCGTCGGCACGATCAACGACGTGAAGGCGATTTGCCGAACGGCCCATGACGCCGGGGCCCTGGTTTTCCTCGACGCCGTGCATTACGCCCCGCATGGGCCGATCGACGTGCAGGACTGGGACTGCGATTTCCTGGCTTGCTCGGCGTACAAGTTCTTCGGTCCGCACGTCGGCGTGCTGTGGGGCCGGCGGTCGCTGCTGGAAAAGCTGCCAGCCTACAAGCTACGGCCGGCGCCGGAATCGCTTCCCGACCGCTGGATGACCGGCACGCAAAACCATGAAGGCCTGGCCGGCGCGGCCGCCGCGGTGGAGTATCTCACCGAGATCGGCGCAGGCGCCAATCTCAAGACACAATTGCGATCCGCGATGAATTCGATCCGGGAATACGAATCCGCCTTGGTGCGCCGCCTGCTTGCAGGGCTGGCGAATCGGCCGCGCTTCCGCGTATGGGGAGTGACACGGCCGGATCAATCCGTATGGCGTGCGCCGACCGTTGCGCTGACGGCGTCCGATCGTACACCGCAGCAAATGGCCGACCATCTGGCGGCGCGAGAGATCTACGCCTGGGCCGGCAACATGTATGCGCTGGAACTGTCGGAGCGGCTCGGCCAGGAAGCAAGCGGCGG
The DNA here is from genome assembly GCA_035546275.1 of Gemmataceae bacterium. Classification (GTDB taxonomy): domain Bacteria; phylum Planctomycetota; class Planctomycetia; order Gemmatales; family Gemmataceae; genus UBA4732. The sequence goes on along the minus strand of DATKHW010000484.1, from coordinate 5,999 downwards.
CTTCCTGCGGCTGGGACTGGCTCATTACAACACCGCCGATGAGGTGGATCGCACGTTGGCGGCGCTGGACGAATTGTGAACGGCCTAAGGGTGAAGGTGGTTGCCCTCCGCGCGGCGCTGTGTTCCAATACCGGAAGGCGCCGTACGCTTCCACTTAGGAGGTCGTTTGCGGGGAGCGGCGGAAGGGCGACAGGAGCAACCGGCGATGGGATGCGACATGGCGGCGGCGCTTCCGGCCGCCACGGGCGACGGAAGCACGCTCTTCGCTCATCGAAGCAATCGACCGATCGGCGAGGCCCAGGCCCTTTTTTGGGCGCCGCGCCGCGACTACGCCGCAGGCGAGAGCGTCTCTGTCCAGCGCCTCACGCTGCCCCAAGCGAGACGGACCCATGCCTTCATCGGCCTGCGCCCCGTCGGCATGTGGGGCTGCTTGCACGGCGTCAACGAGCACGGCCTGGCGATGGGAACGACGCCCACCTGCACGCGATTGCGCGGCGAAACGGCCGGTCTGACCGGCGCCGACTTGGTACGGCTGACGCTGGAACGGTCGGCGACGGCCCGGCAGGCCGTGGAAACGACGGGCGGACTCGTCGCGCGCTGCGGCCAGGGGCCGTATCCCGGTTGCTCCGCCGAGGACGACCACGACAACGCCTTCCTCATTGCAGACGGGAAGGAAGCCTATCTGCTGGCGGCGTGCGGCGCCCATTGGGCGGTGCAGCAGGTCGGCGCTGTTCGGGCGCTGAACGAGGTCTGTCACCTGCGCAAAGATTGGGACCGGATCTCACCGGGCCTGGCGGACCTGGCCATTGGCCGCGGCTGGTGGCCGGCAGACGGCAGCAAGATGGATTTCGCCGGCGCGCTGGAAGCCGAGGGCGGGGCCGGTCGGCTCAGTTACGGCTGGTGGGGCCTGGCCACGATGCTGTTGGAGCAGCGCAGCGGGGCCGTAGACCATACGCTGATGCGCCAACTCCTCAGCGAGCCGGGGCCGGCAGGCGACATGCGTCCAAGCGCGGCGGCCGGCCTGGTGGCGCAAACGGCGGCGGCGCCGGACGCAGCGCCGATGGCGTGGCACACTTTCGGCCTGCCGCGATTCAATCTGTATTTTCCGCTGCCGGTCGTGACCGAGCCGCCGCGGTTCTTGCGCTGCGACGGATATGAGGAGAATGGCTGCGAGTTGTGGCGCCGCACCACGCGTGAGCCGTTGGATCGACCCTTCAGTTCGGCAGCGCGGACCGCCCTGTCGGAATTGCAGGCTTGCTTTGATCAGCGGGCCGCCGAGTTCTCGTCGGAGACGGCCGCGCTGAAGCGGACCGGCGATGAACAGGGCCTGCGCCGGCTCGCCGAGTCGTTCATGCAGAGCAACTGGGAGCGCTTCGAGGAGGTCTGGGGCGGGCTAATGGGCAAGGAAGCGGCTTGGGAAATGGTCTGTCAGATGGATGGGCTGTGAACAACGTAAGGCGGGGTGGGAGGCCCCTCCTGCTGGAGGGTCGAAACGTGCAGAAGCTGCTCGCCCAGGTCCGGCGATGGGGCCGGCCGCCGACCGGACCGGCGCCAGTCTACGACGCGGTTTGCTCCTGCGGAGCGGCCCTGCATGGCGCCCGGCAAGCTCGCCGCCAGGTCGTTCCGTGCCCAAGCTGCGGCCGATCCGTCTTCGTCATGGCCTGGAGCTGCCTGCCGTCGCCGGAAGCCGAACTCGCACCGCAGCCGACCGCGCCGCGCCGCCGACGCCGCCCCTGGATCTTGCCGCTGGCCGGTGCTGGCGTGACTCTAACGGTCCTGATTCTCCTTTTTTTGCTGCTGCGGCCTTTTCTCAGCCGTCCAACGCCGGCCAAGGACCAGTCAAAGCCGCCGGCGCCGGATCAGCAAAAGCCGCCGGACGTGCGCGCCATGACCACGGCCGGACGCCGCGCCTTGGCCGAGGGCGACTTTCATCTCGGCGCGCAGCTCCTGCAATCCGCGCTCGATCAAGACCCGCAGCGCCCGGGGAGCTATTCGGCGTCCGAGCGGCGCGATGCGACGCAGCTTTGGCGCCAGGCCGATTTGCTGTCGTGGCTGTCGAGTCGCTCGGTGGAGGAGATCGTGGAGGCGGCCGAGCAGGTGCCTCACCCCGAGGAATGGAAAGCGCAATTTTACACCGAGTATAAGGGAAAAGCGATCGTCTTCGACGACGAAGTGCAGTTTGAGGCCGCACCGATGCGCGACGACGAACGCCGTCGGCCGGTGCTGCGCCGTTATCGTATCGTCGTCGCGGGTCAGGACGTCCGGATCGCGCTGGAGGATTTGACGGTGCTGGGATCGCTGCCACTGGAACGGCCGCAGCGGATGCTTTTCGGCGGCCGGCTGGCGGCGGTGGAACGCGGCCAAGGGGGGCGCTGGGTGGTGCATTTCGAGCCCGACAGCGGCGTGCTGCTGACCGACCGCGGGGCGGCGGAAGCGGTGTGTCCGGCGCCGTTGGATCCCGGCCTGATGGAGGTGCTGAAGCGTCAGGCGGAATGGCTGGGGCGACAAACGGAATCGCGCCCATAAGCGGCCTATGATGAATGAAAAAAGGGGAACGCGGAATGAAGCCGGTCCCCCGTTCTTCATTCTTCATTTCGCGGAGAGCAGGCCCTGATCCTTCATCCAATCCGCGCACCGCTCCGGCCACGTCGCGCAGGGCTTGCCGGTTGCCCGCAAACCGAAACCGTGGCCGCCGGATGCGAAGATATGGAGGTCAGCGGGCACACCCGCCTTCTTCAGAGCCATGTACATCTCCACGCTGTTCAGCGGCGATACCCCGTCATTTCCCGCATGGGCCAGGAACATCGGCGGCATCTCCTTCGTCACGCGGATGTCGGCCGCCAGGCCGTCGCCTTCCTTGTTCAGCAGGTAAGCGGGATAGACGAGGACGACGAAATCGGGTCGGCAACTGACCTTATCGACGTCGTCGATCGGATCGTAGGAGCGCTTGTCGAAATTGGTCGCGGTCCAGGCGGTAAGATGGCCGCCGGCCGAGAAGCCGAGCATGCCGACGCGCTTGGGGTCAATGTTCCACTCCGCCGCCTTGCTGCGCGCGAGGCTGATGGCGCGCTGGGCGTCCATCTGCGCCTGCGGCGGCGCCTCATTGCCGGGCGTGCCGGGCCGGCGCGGCACGCGGTATTTAAGAACGACGCCGGTGACGCCGATGGAGTTCAGCCAAGCGGCGACTTCTTCGCCTTCGAGGTCCCACGCCAGGATGTTGTAGCCGCCGCCCGGCGCGATCACGACGACGGCGCCGGTGTCCTTCTCCTTGGCCGGGCGGAAGACGGTCAGCGTCGGATGAGCGACATTGGCGATCCGCTTTACCGGCGTCTCGCCGGGCTTGTTTTCCAGCACCTTTTCCTCGCCGACGTCTCCCTTTTCGCCGGGCGCCTGGCCCGGCCAAAGGTCGAGGACGGCGGGTTTGTCGGCAGCCGCGGCGACGCAACCGAGGAGGATGGTACATGCGATGGAAAGCAAGCATCGTTTCATGATAGCACCTTGGCACAGGGCGCACCGGGAAGGCGGTCATTTTATTACAGCCTTGACGTTCTAGGCGCGGACATCGATGTTGGGCGGCTCCCATGGCTCGTCGCGTCGACTACCGCGGCGAAACAGGAGCCGAATAAGGCCATAGCTGACGCCGCCAGCTGCCAGCAGTCCTCCGATCAGTCCGCTCACCCAAACGAGCGTTTGAACCAAATTGCCCTCTTGAGCGAGGCCCGAGATGGCGTAGGCTCCCGTCGGGGCGCATACGCCGACGAATGTGATGACTGAGGAAAAAATGACCAGGCCGGCAATAGCGACCGCCGCCCAACCGAGGTCTGGGTTGCGCGTTACGGCAGCGGTTTCCGGCGGCTCTTCTCGATGTAGGCGATAGAGATAGAGCATAGAAGGGAGCAGCACAAGCGCCAGGCCCAGGCCCAGGCCATAAGCAAACAAGAGAACCCCGCACGCGATGACCATAGCCGCCACCGTGGCCGCTGGCAGGCGTCGGCGGAAATCTGATACTGGAGCGCGACGTGGATAATCGTCGTCGGCGACCGGCGCCGGAGGCGGAAGGTCAGGCGTCGAACCGATTGCAGTCGTAGCGGGCCGGCCCGCGAGGCATAGAGAACAGCACGCCGCCGTCGCCGGGTTTTCCCGGCCGCACGCGGGACAGCGCCAGGTGGACTTGATTCCTTCGTCGCTCATTCATCGGCCCCCGCGCCGGCCAACCGTTTGAGCAGCTGAATCTGCCCCGCATGGTACACGTCATGGGCGGCGATGCCCGCGATCAGGTCCAGATTGCTGACTTTGCGTCCCGGCGGCGTCGCCGTTAATTCCTTCGACGACAGGTCCGCCACAGCGGCCCGCAGCGCTCGGTGCATCTGCTCCAGCAGCGCCACGTCATCGCCCCACGTCTTCGGCGACACGTCCGGCCGCGGGAACCAGTTGGAACCCTTCAGCGGGAACGATCCGCGCTTCTCACCGAGCAGCCGTCGGCGGACGGCGTATTTCCAGTAAGCCGCGTGAACGACGATCTCGGCGATGCAGCGGCGATCGGTTGCGGGCCGCCAGCCGGCAATCCGGGCCTCGATGCCGCGGATAGAGCCGCGCAGGTTCGGCCCGTGCCACGCCTTGCGGTCATAGCCTTGATCGATCAGCCGCAGAAGAACATCCACAGGTGCAACGGGCATGCAGGCCTCCCTTGGCGTCCTCCAATCGCCCGCGCCCTTGACGCCGACCGGCTGGCCCTCCTAGCATATTCTTTTATTTTTCCGACGCCGACGCGCCCGCAGCACGATCGGCTCCGAGCGACCCGACTCCGATGGACGACGCCATTCGCAAGGCCGAGGCCCTCATTGAGGCCGGCAGCTACATCCGGATGTTCCGCGATAAGCTGACGGTCATCAAGCTGGGCGGCAGCGCGATGGAAGACCCCGCCGCCCTCGAAGCCACGCTCCAGGACGTGGTCTTCATGGAAACGGTCGGCTTGCGGCCGATCCTCGTCCACGGCGGCGGCAAGGCCATCGATCGGGCCATGGCGTCGGCCGGGCTGCAGCCCCGCAAAATCCACGGCCGGCGCGTCACCGACGACGCCGCGCTGGAAATCGTCGTCCGCATCCTGACGCAGGAGTCGGACGGCCTCGTCGAGCAGATCCGTCTGCTGCGCGGCCAGGCTCTCCCGTTATACGATCACGGTTTGCAATGTCTGTTCGGCGAACGGCTGACGCTGCCCGGCCCCGAAGGCCGGCCCGTGGACCTCGGCCACGTCGGCCGCGTCACCAACGTCAGCGCCGCGCTTCTCGAAGCGCTGGCCGCCGGCGGCGTCGTGCCAGTGATTCCGTCACTGGCCCAGACCCAGGACGGCCGCTGGCTCAACGTCAACGCCGACACCGCCGCCGCCGCGGTGGCCGCCCATTTGCGAGCCGAAAAGCTGGTTTTCGTCAGCGATGCGCCCGGCATTCTGCTGGACCGTAATGACCCGTCCTCTCTCCAGGCCAGCCTCAACGCCTCGCGCTGCCGGCAGCTGATAGCCGACGGCGTCATCGAGGCCGGCATGATTCCCAAGGTTGAGGCCTGCCTCGACAGTCTCCGCGGCGGCGTCCGCAAGACCCACATGATCGACGGCCGGCTAAGACATTCTCTCCTCCTCGAAATCTACACGCACCGAGGCGTCGGGACGGAAATCATTCTCGAATAGCCCGTTGTCCGTAGTCCGTCGTCACCAAGGCAACGAACAACAGACAACGAACAACGAACAACGGACAATGGAAATGAATCCGGCCACACTCGACCAATACCAGCGTTTCGTCATTCCCAACTACACGCGCTACCCCATTTGCCTGGTTCGCGGCGAGGGGTCGATCGTCTGGGACGACGAGGATAATCGCTATCTCGATTTCTTTCCCGGCTGGGGCTGCGACTTGATCGGCCATTGTCCGCCGCGCGTCGTCGCCGCGGTGCGCGAGCAGGTCGGCAAGCTCATTCACGTGCCGAACACCTGGTACACCGAGCCG